>JBAXSZ010000044.1:0-13568 GCA_037130455.1 Actinomycetes bacterium
ACGCCATCACCCACTCCTGTACCAACCTCAACAAACCTGATTACTCCAGTAGCAGCACCTTCATTGCCGGCTTTGCCATTGGCAACTCAATTTAGTTTCGAGAAGGTTTATGACGATGGCTATCCGGTCCACTGGAATACCTGCAATCGAATTACTTGGACGCTCTTTCAATCCAGCACAACAAAGGATTATTTAACTCCGACGAAAAAAGCGCTACAAATATTGGCAAACTTTACTGGATTTACTTTTGAATATATCCCAAACCAAGGTTTACCACATCCAACTTATGATCAGATTAAAAACAATTCAGAATCGAAGCCAATTGCCAATATGCAAATTATTTATGCACCAGGGACAGAGTTGCCATATTTGGATGCCACTCATTTCGGATGGACCAGAACCTACTGGAGCTACACGCCGCAAAGTGGCAAGCAGGTAAAGGGGCTCTTTAAAGTCGCCTATATAATGATGCATGACGAACCTTCTTTTAATTGGTTTAACATGGTTAATGACATGGGCTTTAACGGCATCACCCTTGATTTAATGCATGAATTAGGTCATGCCGTTGGGCTCCAGCATGTCACTGACACTAGTCAACTGATGTTCCCAAATCGAAGCACGAACTACCCTTCAACTTTTAATCTTGGCGATGCATATGGACTCTACAAAGTCGGCGCAGGAATTCCCTGCGGGTCCTAAGCTCAAATCCAGACCCTATTGATAGACCTTATCGACGAAAGTTATCGATAGAGGTTATTTCCAGACGTTATCGCCTCGAAGTGCAGCGTCTGAACCTCCATCGATGTATATGGTCTGTCCCGTTGTGTGAGTGTTCTCTTCGCTGACCAGCCAGGCGAGTAGATAAGAAACTTGCATCGGCTTCATGTAATGGTTCAGAGGCATCGGAACCATAGTGTCAATGGCAGCGCGAGCTTCGGCGGTGCTAATCATGTCCGCGACCATGGGAGTCTCAACGATTCCTGGCCCAACAGCGTTCAACGGAATTCCTGCACCGGCCCATTCTGGCTTGATGCATTCACGTCGAATCCAGCGACTAATGGCGCGTTTCGTAGATCCATAAATCAAGGCGGCCGATTCATCGCCCTGGTCCACCAAGCCTTGAGCTAATGAGAGTGCAAGCCCCTCATTGCCGGCGAGCATGGCCTCGACAAGTTCTGGCGAGTTCGGCATAAGTGAGGCCATCGAACTTGTGACAGATACGCGTGGCGTAGAACTCTTTGCCAGCGTTGGCAACAACCCAGTTAAGAATTCAACGACCCCGAAAAAGTTAACTGAGACGGTTTTGGCAATGGGATGAGCCAATCCTGCGCAAGCAACAATCGCATCAACTTTTCCACTACTGAGCTCTAATACTTTGGCTACTGCTTCTTTTCGACCTTCTGGAGTACTCAAATCAGAGTTGACATCGGCATTGTGAATATCGACTCCGATGACCTTCGAGCCCCGCTCTTTTAACAATTCAACTGTTGTCGCTCCGATTCCGGAGGCGGCGCCGGTGACTACAACTGTTCTTGACATGATGGCGACCTTTCCTAGGCGCGCTTTGTGCGTGCCTTTTAAGTCTCCTCGCACTTTGAGGCCTTTGTAAGTAATCTTCGAGAGATTCCGAACACAAGGCTCCTGGCGCTCCTCAACTTCGGCTGAAGAATGTTTACCTGCTCCGGTAGATTAGAAGTTGAGTTTAGACTGTCATTATGTTGATTGAAAGGCGAGGGTTTTGTAATATTTTCGTGTGATTGAACCATTAATCGGGAAGCCAGAGCGGCCTACTCACCCCACAAAAAAGTTATTACTCGACATCACCGCTGAACTCTTGGAACAGATGGCTTTGGAAGATGTTATTTGTGATCTGGTTTTGGAACGAAGTCATGTAAGTAAAGGCTCCCTTTATTATCACTTTGAAGATTTCCCAGATGTGGTCGAACAATCTGTAGCCACGAAATTACGAATGGAGAAGATTCCACCGCTTGAGCGTTTGATTCGTTTTTTTGAAGAATCTGACAGTCCGATGGAAATTGTTGAAAAGATTATGGCCACCAGCCAAGATAGGAATCATTCCTCTGCCAGTTTTATCCTTCAGACCAATGCAAACTACTTGTCGCTGAATTCAGAGCGGATGAAAAAACTTATTTGGGAGATAAATACCCTTGAATCCGATTGTTGGAAACGAATTCTGCAGATCTGCCGAGAACGAGGTTGGAGCACAAAAGAGATCGATCCCACAACTGTGGCTATGCTTTTCAAATCGATTGTCTACTTTGATCCTGATCTCCATGACGGAGATATAGATCTGGTTTCATCCCAGCATTTCAAAGCATTTGCATTTCTCTTTGAAACGATTCTTTTTCAGGGCATCGTACCTGCCGAATCATCGCCCACGTCTGAGTCCGCGATTGAAGCTGCTGATGAGCAGCTGTATAGATTAGATACTTCGCACGGATTTAGTTATTCTAAATTTGAAGAATGCTACTTGCGAGTGATTTATGGTTTATTTCGAATTGAGCCGATTGGACCGCAATACTTTGATGTCGTGAAAGAACTTCACGTACGCAGTTCTGACATGCCCAAGTATGTAAACCCGACGGTAGATATTAAATCTGCAATCAAAATCCCAGGAATGGCTGGGAAGTCGCCAATTGTGTACGGGGTCTTTCATTCGTCAAAATTAGTAGGGTTCCTCACCGGCACCTTGCGCGATGGAAATTTCGAGTTCTTAACCTGCAACATCGATCGACAATATCGAAACCGGGGATTGGCTTCGGCCTTGGTTTCCTACGTCATTATTTCGAAATTAAGCGATGGAGTTACTTCGTTCTCCTCAATGGAAACGCCCCAAGCGCTAGAGCGCCTAACAGTCATGGAAAATTTGGGATTTCAGAGAGTTGGCGTCGGCGCCTAAGAAGGGCCTGAGAGTTAGGACCCAAAGGTAGATCGCAATAAACGTTGAGTGCGGGAGGCGGGACTTGAACCCGATCACTTATGGTTCCAACAAACCTAAGCCTTCTACGCTCAATTACTTGGACTAGTTCACTCGTTATTCCAAGTTATTGCAACTAACCATGAATAACACTATCCTTATTCCAAGTTAGGGGGTCCGAAAATGGCGAAGGAATGGATTGCCTGTACCTATAAAAATGTGCCTTGGCAACAACAAATGCGGGCGGGCACAAGAGAAGACAGGATGGTTAAGTCCATAAGGGCATGCTTTCCTCCCGAAATCTCAAAACGAAAATTCGCCTTGGATTCTGAGTTAATCTCGATATCGGAAGAAGCGATTGGTGCAATTGCAAATTTAGACAATGCTCACGGACGCACCCTTGAATCTCTAGATCGATTGCTCATTCGCACGGAGTCAATTGCATCGTCCAAAATTGAAAACCTTCAAGCTACAACTGCAGAGTATGCGCGTGCCATGTATGGAAACAAATCCAATTCCTCTGCAACTGCTATGGCTGCAGGAACGGAAGCGCTAACGACCCTCATTGACTCCATTGTTCCCGGAAGTGAATTTAGGGAAAATGCGATTAAAAAAGCTCATAGAACGTTAATGAAAAATGAACCTCGCGAGGTCGAAACCGCGGGCAAATACCGCCAAGTCCAAAACTGGATTGAAGGGAGTGACCATTCACCACGAGGCGCGATATTCATACCTCCACCCCCGAAAGAAGTGGAGGAACTCATGAAAGATTTACTCGCCTTTGCCAATCGAGATGACATGCCTTCCTTGATTCAGGCTGCTATTGCGCACGCCCAGTTTGAAACAATTCACCCATTCACCGATGGAAATGGTCGAGTTGGACGAGCATTGGTAAATGCGATCCTTCGAAGAAGAAGAATAACAACTCGAGTTGTTGTTCCACTCACTTCGTTCTTGGTTGTTGATCGTGCTGCATACTTTGACGATCTCACTCAATATCGTGATGGCTCTCTGTCTAATCTCGTAAAGCGATTTGCCAGAGCCGCAAAAGTTGCATCGCGAGAATCCACCTTAACTGCGAACAATCTTGAGAAGCTTCCGCAAATTTGGCGGAAGAAAATTGGAACCACTCGAACAGGTAGTGCAACTTCCCTTTTGTTGGATCGTTTGATTTCACAGCCTGTTTTTTCCGCGGAGGAACTTATCGGCGATATCAGCTACAACTCGACGAGTATCTACAACGCCATCTCCAAACTGAGTGGTTCAGGCATTATTTCGTCATTAACGGATCGAAAGCGAGACCAAATCTGGGGTGCAGTGGATGTTCTGCAGGAAGTAGATGATCTCAGCAAGCGGATAGAAAATGAGGCTAGGCGGGAACCCATTTGAGTGCGGGAGGCGGGACTTGAACCCGCACGTCCGAAGACACAAGTTCCTAAGACTTGCGTGTCTGCCATTTCACCACTCCCGCTGGAGCGTAGGAGAAGGCTAAGGTAAGTTGCCTGATGTTCCAAACTGAGGGCTTTTTCGGCACTTGTCGCCGCATATGAGAAGAAAAGGACTACTTACATGTCTGTCACCCCAACTGCAGCAGATAAATTCACTTTCGGACTTTGGACAGTCGGTTGGCAAGCCAGGGATCCTTTTGGAGATGCAACCCGTGGACCGTTGGATCCTGTCCGCAGCGTCAATGAATTAGCTTCCAGAGGCGCCTATGGCGTCACTTTTCACGACGATGACCTGATTCCTTTCGGTTCCGATGAATCAGAGCGGGCGCAACATATTGCTCGATTCAAGAAGGCGCTTGCCGAAACTGGCATGCAGGTGCCTATGGCGACTACCAATCTTTTTACTCATCCAGTTTTCAAAGATGGCGCACTGACATCTAATGATCGCGACATTCGCCGCTTTGCTATCTCGAAAGTTATGAAAAATATTGACCTCGCTGCGGATTTGGGAGCTCACATTTACGTTTGCTGGGGCGGGCGAGAAGGCGCGGAATCAGATGGGGCCAAAGATGCCTATGTCGCCTTGGAACGTTACCGCGAAGGTTTTAATGTGTTGGGCCAATATGTCATTGACAAGGGTTACGACATGAAGTTTGCCATCGAGCCAAAACCAAATGAACCTCGTGGCGATATCTTCTTGCCAACGATTGGTCATGCATTGGCCTTTATTAATTCCTTAGACCATCCAGAAATGGTTGGCGTCAATCCAGAAGTCGGCCATGAACAGATGGCAGGGTTGAATTTTGTGCACGGCATTGCCCAAGCACTCTTCCATAAAAAGTTGTTCCATATCGACCTCAATGGTCAACACGGCCCGAAATACGATCAAGATTTAGTCTTCGGCCATGGCGATTTGAAATCAGCCTTCTTTTTGGTCGATTTACTAGAGCGTTATCAATACTCCGGTCCGAAACACTTCGACTACAAACCAGCACGAACTGAAGATGACAAGGGAGTATGGGCATCTGCATCGGCAAATATGCGCACATATCTCTTGCTCAAAGAGCGCGCCCTGGCATTTCGAAATGACCCACGAGTCCAGGCGGCTATGGTGGAATCCAGAATCAATGAACTGGCCGTTCCAACAATGGGCGCAGGGGAGACCTGGCGCGATCTGACTGATGAATCATTTGATGTTGAAACTGCCGGCGAACGAGGCTATGGGTACGAAGCCCTCGATCAATTAGCACTTGAACATCTCATGGGTGTTGGACTGTAACTATTACAAATTCTGCATAAGGCAGTGGATTAACTCCCACTGCCTTTGCGAGAAATAGCATCGACGCTTGCTGAAACAAGAAGTACCAGGCCAGTCACAATGTATTTAATGCCGGCTGCGTAACCCAAAAGTCCCATACCGTTATCGATAACAGCTACTACAAGACCACCAAGAATTGCATCACGCATGCGCCCCTTACCGCCAAATAAGCTAGTTCCACCAATTACGGCAGCGCCCACGGCATAGAGCAAGGTAGAGCTTCCACCAGTTGTTGGCGAGATCGAGTTCTGCCGCGAAGCAAAAATCATTCCAGCCACAGCTGAGAGAACTGAACAAATCATGAAGGCACAAATGCGCACCCACTTCACATTTATTCCAGATCGGCGAGCTGCTTCAGCATTTCCACCAACTGCATAGAGATGACGTCCGAATGCGGTTCGATTGAGGACAAAGGTGCCGACAACCAAGAGCAAGAGAATTACTGGGACCACATATGGGATGCCTTTAAGGCTGACTACGTCTGGATTGTTGCTCCGCTCTAAATTCAGCGCATACACAGCCGCGCCAGTCAGGCCCAACAAACCTACGGTCTTTAGGATCCACAGTTGCATGAGTTCGGTTTTTAGGCCGACTTTTCTCCGTGCGTAAACGCGACGAAGCCCACTGAATATGTAAAGAGTCGCGCATACTATGTAGAACGCCCAACTGATGAGAGGTTTCATGTTGCTGTTTTCGATGGAGAGAACCGTCGGATCTTCCATTCGAATCGTGCCACCTTCGCCCGCGAGCAGAAGCAATAAACCTTGGAATGCCAAAAATGTCGCCAGGGTTACTACGAATGATGGAATCCCCAAGAAGGAAACTAACCAACCAATGAATAATCCAAGTGCCAAGCCAACAATGATGCTGATGGGGAAGGCAACCCACCAAGAGAAACTGTGATTGGTCACCAAAATTACTAGTACTGCTCCACACACACCGGAGGAATAACCAGCGGAGAGGTCAATCTCGCCAAGAAGAAGAACGAATACCAAGCCCATGGCAATAACAATGACTGCAGCTGCTTGCGTGAGTAGATTGGCAAAGTTGCCCGGTGTTAAGAACGAAGATTGCATCACTCCGAAAACGATGCAGAGCACTACTAAGCCGAGAACGGCAGGAAGTGCGCCGATATCACCACTCTTGATTCGAGCCCAATAATCGTTTGCGGCACCCTTAAGCGGATGGAGTTGAACTTCGGTGTCAGAACTCATCAATTAGCTCCTACAGGTGTTACACCGGCAGATTTTCCGGTGGTGATTAATTCGATGACTTGATTGCTGGAGACTTCAGACTTTTGCACTTGTGCTGCCATCTGACCTAGATAGAGAGCGGCGATATTGTCGGCTACTTCAAAAACGTCATTGAGATTATGGCTGATCAAAATTACTCCGATGCCGTTATCGGCAAGCCTTCTCACTAAGTGGAGGACTTGTTCGGTTTGTGAAACACCTAGCGCCGCAGTTGGTTCATCCAGGATCACCACTTTGTTGTTCCAGAGAACCGCCCGAGCAATTGCAACCGTTTGTCGTTGACCACCAGAAAGGGATGAAACAGTTTGACGAATTGATTTTACGGTTCGAACACTCAAACCATCTAAGGTCTTTCTGGCCATAACTTCCATCGCGGATTCATCTAATGTGAACCCCTTCTTCTGTTCACGACCTAAAAACATATTGTGAACGATGTCCAGGTTGTCGCAGAGAGCGAGGTCTTGATAAACGACTTCAATGCCTAGCGCAGTGGCATCTCGTGGACCGTGCACTGTGACGGATTTCCCGTCGAAAATATATTCTCCACTATCGGGAGTGTAGATACCGGCGATGCACTTAATCAGGGTGCTCTTACCGGCGCCGTTATCGCCTACAAGAGCGGTCACCTGACCTGGATAAACATCCAGATGGACATCGCGAAGAACATGTACAGGACCAAAGGATTTATTGATCGATCTAAGTGAAAGAATTGGTTCAGCCACAATATGCCTTTCGTTGGAACCGACTTAAGTTGGAGCCTATTGTAAAAACTGAGATTGCAGAATGGGCGCCCATTTCGACATAATCGAAGCGGGCGCCCAATCTAATTACAAGAGCTATTGGGAACTAGTTATTAGATTCCGTTAGCTTTGCACAGTGCTTCCATGCCCTTGCAGACATCAGCACGCTTCTGGAAACCATCGGCAATGACAACCTTTACATTGGCCTTGGTGATTCCGACTGGTACGAGAAGTACTGAAGGAACATTGTTGGTTCCGTTGTTGACAACGCCGGTAGCAGTTGCTGCCTTCTTGCCATTCAATAGTGCAACTGCGAGTGCAGCAGCGCCATTGGCTTCAGCCTTGATGGCCTTGTAAACGGTATTGGAAAGATCGCCAGTCAAAATGGCACGAAGACCATCAACTGTTGCATCTTGACCAGATACGCATACCTTGCCATTGAGCTTGTTCTTCTTCAGAACTGCAACTGCAGCAAGGCCTAGGCCTTCGTTCGCAGAGACGACGGCATCTAGCTTTCCGCCTGCTTTGGTGAGTTGTTGTTCGAAGATGGTTCCACCCTTGACGTTATCCCAACCAGGAACGGCGGTGTCGTCAACGAGGGTATATGCACCTGAAGTAATTGATGGGCGAAGAACTGAGTCATAGCCCTTCTTGAACAAGGTGGCGTTGTTGTCATCAGGTGAACCATTGAGGTACACGATGCGAGCCTTCTTCTTGCCAGCAGCATTCAAGCAATTTTGAATGCCCTTTCCTTGGAGAACACCGACGGCTGTGTTATCGAAGGATACGTAATAGGACTCGGAACCGTTCAAGGTCAGGCGGTCGTAGTCAATTGTTGCTACGCCTTGAGCTTTTGCCTTGTCTTGAACTGCCTTAGCGGAAGCTGAATCAAGGTTAACCATGATCAAAACTTTGGCACCCTTGGTCAGCATTTGGTCTGCAATAGTTTGGAAAGCGGTCTTGTCGCCATTGGCATTTTGAATGTCAACGGTTACACCGGCAGCTTTGAATGCCTTGGTGAGGAATGGGCGGTCTGCTGATTCCCAACGGTTTGAAGAAGCGGCATCAGGAAGAATGACACCAACAAAACCTTTGGCCGCGGCGGTTGCGGAAGTAGCCGCAAAGCCGGTGAGGGTGAGGGCTGCAGTTGCAATAACCGCAGTAAACGCAATACGACGCTTAGTCATAGAGTGAAGTACCTTTCTAAGGTGCATGATCCGTGGCCAAATCTGCTTTCGGCCATACTTTCGAGTCAGCCTTCGAAAGGTAGTAGGGATTGTAAGAAAGGTCATTAGTGGGATTCCGACAAATCAGACATTTTTGTTAACGATTGGGTAACGCTAATTGGGATTCTGTGCAAGTGCTGAAACGGTAACCTTGGTCAGGTGAGCTCACCTCAAGAGGAATTAAGCGCCGCCATTCTGGCGATTTTGGGAGATTTGCGCGATTATCTCCAATGTCCGGTGCCGGATTCCCTCACTTTAGAACGACCCAAGAATCGCGATCATGGTGACTATGCCACCTCTATCGCCTTGGCCTTAGCCAAACCCTCAGGAAAGCCCCCTCGTGAGATTGCTGTACGAATTCAAGCCGCGCTCGCCACAAGTTCCTTGGTCGCTGCTGTTGATATCGCTGGACCGGGCTTTATCAATATTACTTTGGCCAGTTCAGGGCAGGCCAGTGTGATTGCTGCGATATTGGCCAGCGCTTCGTCGTACGGCCATAGCGACACCATGGCAGGTGTGAAAGTAAATTTGGAATTCATCAGCGCAAATCCCACCGGACCACTTCATTTGGGACATACCCGTTGGGCGGCAGTGGGCGATTCGCTGGGTCGAGTCCTTTCCGCTGCTGGCGCTGCGGTTGCCCGCGAGTTTTATATCAACGACCGCGGAAATCAGATGGAACTTTTTGGCGCATCAATTAGAGCCGTTGCGCTGGGAATCGAACGGCCAGCCGATGGCTACTTAGGCGAATACATTGTGGATTTGGCAGCAGAGGTAGTGGCCCAACATCCCGAAGTTTTACAACTAGAGGGCCAGGATTCCATCGCAGCTTTTCGGGATTACGGCTACGCACTTCAGCTAAAACAGCAGCAGGATGTTCTAGATGCATTCGGAACACATTTTGACATTTGGTTCTCCGAAAAATCTTTATATGAGAATGATTTCTTTAACCACAGTTTGCAACGGTTGCGCGATCACGGACATGTCTTTGAAAAAGATGGCGCCACGTGGATGCGCACTACAGATTTTGGTGACGATAAAGATCGCGTGATGTTGAAATCCGATGGAAGCTTTGCTTATTTTGCTTCCGATTCGGCTTATTACATTAGTAAGCGCGAACGAGGTTTCGATATTTGCATTTACATGTTGGGTGCGGATCATCATGGTTACGTTGGTCGATTGAAAGCACTTGCAGCATGCGCTGGAGATGATCCTGAATACAACATTCATGTTCTCATCGGACAGATGGTAAAAATCATGGAAGGTGGGCAAGAGCTTAAACTTTCCAAGCGCGCTGGAACCATTATTACCCTTGAAGAATTAGTGGAAAAAGTGGGCGTAGACGCTGCCCGCTACACCTTGGTCCGATACCCAGTTGATACGCCAATGGTGATGGATGTCGATATTTTACGCAGCCACACCAATGAAAATCCCGTGTACTACGTTCAGTACGCCCACGCTCGGATCTGTGCCGTGCTTCGCAATGCAGCTGAATTAGGAATCTCTTTTGGATCCGATGTGGAGGTGGATTACCAACTTCTGAGCCACCCACGTGAGCGCGAACTGATCGGATTATTAGCAGAATTCCCTCGCATCGTGGCTGGCGCGGCCCAATTGCGCGAGCCCCATCGAATCTCGCGTTACGTCGAAGAACTAGCCGGCGTCTATCACCGTTTCTATAACGATTGCCGAGTCCTTCCCATGGGTGAAGATCCTGCTCAAGCAATTCATTCAGCCCGCGCCAACCTATGCCAAGCCACCTCCCAAGTCGTTGCCAATGCCCTTGCTCTCTTGGGCGTTAGCGCTCCGGAGCGGATGTAACTATGGGCCATAACAACCATAACTTTTTCGCCCCAGAAGTCTTCTCTATGAATTCAGATTTTGAAGGTTCGGAGTTAAATCTTGGCGGTTGTAATGCAACTTCGCTGGCTCGAGAATTCGGAACACCGCTTTTTGTTATTGATGAACTAGATTTTGCATTCAGGGCTCAAGCCTGGAAAGAGGCGCTAGAAAAGAGTTTTGCGGGAAGCGCTGGAATGGTTTTTTATGCCGCGAAAGCTTTCATCAGTGTTGAAGTGGCTAAATGGGTAAACGATTCTGGCATCGGTCTGGATGTCTGTACCGGGGGAGAACTTGCCGTTGCTTTGGCAGCCAATTTTCCACCCGAACGTATTGAGCTTCACGGAAATAATAAGTCTGAAGCCGAGATTTCTAAAGCCATCTCAGTTGGAGTTCGGGCGATTGTCGTGGATTCTTTTTATGAGATTGAACGAGTCGCTAGGTTGGCTGCAGAAGCAGGGAAAATTCAAAAAGTCTTACTTCGATTGACTGCCGGAATCGAAGCGCACACCCATGAATTTATTGCCACAGCCCATGAAGATGTGAAATTTGGTTTTTCTATCGCCAGCGGTGCGGCATGGAAAGCGGTTGAAGAAGTGCAACAGCGCGCTTCACTTCGTTTGGCTGGATTTCATTCTCATATTGGTTCTCAGATTTTTAGTACCGAAGGATTTGCGATTGCTGCTTCACGTTTAGTTGCCTTGTTGGCGAAATACCGTGATCACTTTGATTCGGAACTTCCTGAACTCGATCTCGGCGGCGGCTATGGAATCGCCTACGTCCCTGGTGAAACCAGCGTTGATCCCCTGGAAATATTGCGCGAGCTTTCCCACGTTGTCAGAAGTGAATGCGCAAAGCATCAATTACATTGCCCGTTAGTGTCCATAGAACCCGGTCGTGCCATCGTCGGGCCTACGACGACCACCATTTATTCGGTGGGAACCACGAAAAACGTTCAATTAGATAATGGGAAAAATCGCCGATATATCGCAGTCGATGGTGGCATGAGTGACAACATTCGAACTGCACTCTACGACGCTGAGTATTTCGCCATCCTGGCTAATCGCGTATCCACTGATGATTTAATATCCAGTCGAATTGTCGGTAAGCACTGCGAATCCGGAGATATCGTTATTCGTGAAATAGAGCTACACAGCGATATTTCCCCAGGTGATCTCATAGCGATACCTGCCACTGGTGCATACGGACGGAGCATGGCCAGTAATTACAATCACGTACCACGTCCTGCCGTTGTAACGGTAAAGAATGGCAAAGCGCGGTTGTTGGTGCGAAGAGAAACAGAAGCAGATTTGTTGTCCCTGGATGTTGTTGAGCCTGAACGAAGTATCTAGAAGAATAGAGAAATGATGAAAACCGGCGTAAAGAAGCTTCGAGTAGGAATGCTCGGCTGCGGAGTTGTCGGCTCAGAAGTTGCCCGACTCTTAATTGCTAACCAAGAAGATCTGGCTGCTCGTTCCGGTGCTGGTTTAGAAATGGTCAAAATCGCAGTTCGGAATCTCTCCGTGAACCGCCCAGGAATTGATCCAGAACTTTTTACCTCGGACACGGAATCTGTAGTCAACGATCCAAATATTGATTTAGTTATTGAAGTTATGGGTGGGATAGAACCTGCTTATAGTTTGATTCTCAAGGCAATGGCGAATGGGAAAGCGGTTGTCACAGCTAATAAAGCCTTGCTAGCAAAAAAAGGAGCAGAACTTTTCCACGCTTCGGATGAAGCCGATGTGGACTTCTATTATGAAGCCGCCGTTGCTGGCGCGATACCAATTTTGCGCCCACTTGCTGAATCTTTAGTTGGCGATCGGGTTCAAAGAGTCATGGGCATTATCAACGGAACTACAAATTACATCCTCACTAAGATGCATGAAGATGGTGCAACTTTTGAGAACGCTCTTAAGGAAGCTCAAGCACTCGGATTCGCAGAGGCAGATCCAACTGCAGATGTGGAAAGTTTTGATGCAGCCGCAAAAGCAGCGATTTTGGCTGGGTTGGCATTTCACACTCAAGTCACCGATGACGACGTTTACCGCGAAGGCATCACAAAAGTTTCTGCCGACGACGTTGCTGTAGCCAAAGATATGGGCTTTGTCATCAAGTTGTTAGCTATCGCTGAAGCAAATGATGTTCACGGTAGCAATGAAGAAACGATTACGGTTCGAGTTCATCCAACGATGATTCCTAAAAATCATCCATTGGCTGCAGTTCGAGAATCTTTCAACGCGGTATTCGTTCAATGCGAATCTGCCGGCGAACTCATGTTTTACGGCCGTGGCGCAGGGGGAACCCCAACTGCTTCGGCAATTTTAGGAGATTTGGTTGCTGTCGCCAGAAATCGCATCGAAGGAAGTCTGGGACCTACGGAAACTGATTATGCTGATTTAGATATCGCACCAATGGGCGTCACCAAGACTCGTTACCTGATTCGGCTAGAAGTGTTAGATATTCCTGGAGTCTTGGCCGCAGTCGCAACAACTTTTGCAAAAAATGATGTATCGATCTTGACGGTGCGCCAAGATGGTCGCGGTGCCGATGCCGAATTAATAGTCTTAACCCATATAGCATCAGAGAATTCGCTCGCTTCTACGGTGAAGCAACTCGAACAACTCGAATCCGTCAAGGATGTCCTTAGCGTGATTCGTGTGGAAGGACTTCCGTCATGAGCAATCATTCCCAACATTCGCGTCAATGGTTAGGCGTAATAGAAGAGTATCGCCACCGATTGCCGGTATCGGAAAAAACTCCCATCATCACTTTGCGCGAAGGTGGAACTCCATTAGTCCTGGCT
>JBAXSZ010000045.1:0-13503 GCA_037130455.1 Actinomycetes bacterium
GCGATTGCGAAAATCATTACAAATCCACAGTTGGCGAAGGAGTTGGGTGAGGCTGGATATTTACGTTTCCAACGTATGTATGGCATAAAGGAATTCGCGGCGAAAGTTGATAGCCTCTACCAACTCGCATTATTGAAAGGGACAATTCGGTGACTACTACACTTAGTGCTTATGAAATTTGTGCAGGAGAACTAGAGTGGGAACGGCTTAACGGAGAAGTAATTGTCATTTCATTTAAGTCTGGAAAATATTTTAGCCTCAGTGGTGCAGCTGCTGATCTCTGGAGTTTGATCGTAGAAGTTATCCCTGTCTCTGATTGGCATCAAGTGTTGAGTCAGGAATGGCAAGGCGCTGAAATAGATCAGAGAGAAATTGATTCTTTTGTTTCTGAATGTTTGGCAGAGGGTTTGATTAGAGAAGCGCTGACTCCACCATTAGGAGAAGTAAAAACTAAGGCCGGCGCTATCCAACTGCTCAAGGACTTTGATCGGAAAGTCTTTGCTGTTTCGCTTATGACCTTTGGAAACCTTCAAGATCTCATTATGGTTGACCCGGTACACGATGCTTCGTTGATAAATTGGCCGCTTCCCACCGATGCCTCAATCTAGTATTTCTGATTTCTGCCAAGCGTTTCTGGCTAAGGCAATTTACTCAACTACAAAGGCGCCGATCGCAGTTCATTCTCGGTTGGGGTTAAGAAGTGTTGCGCTGATTTCTCAACCTCATTTGCCAGGCCTAGATCTCATTAATTCAGCGCTCTTACCTTCGACAGATATCCCAACGGAACATATCTATTTATGGAGTAGCGAATCCGTGACTTCGCTTGAGGAAATTCCTGGATATCAGTTAATCCAACGGCTACACCCCAGTGAATCTGAGTTCGATGATTTTCGGGTCGCGTGTGATCCTTCGGGGTTATTTATTTATGTATTCAATGCAAAATCCAGAGAAGGTGCTGTTTGGATAAGTCCGCTATTAGGTAACCAACCCGAACCACTTATCACCCCATTTCGTGCGCTCCTGTCCTGGATCATTCAGGCCGATCACGGGCAAATTCTTCATGGAGCTGCTTTCGATTTTCACGGTTACGGAGTCTTGCTTTCAGGTCCCTCTGGCAGTGGAAAATCAGTTATCACCCACCGAGCATTAGTAGCCGGCTCCGAAATCCTGGCCGATGACGCCATTTTACTTATTGGGGGCATGGCTTATCCGGTCTACACGAAAATGAAATTAAAAGAGGAGCTACCGCCCGAACTCCTTCAAACTCTTAATTCGGCTCCAGAAATGGTTGGAACCAAATCGACGCTCAACTTATTTACCCTTGGCGAACGATTCTTGCCACAGATGGCCGCTAACTATTTACTCTTTCCTACAGTTACCCAGAACTCCACTTTAACCACAGTGGCCACCATGACCGCCGTAAAAAAGATCCTCATCGATAGCTCTTCGGAAACTTTGGGATCGGGCGCTGGAACCCTGAAGGCTTTAATGTCCACACTTTCTAAGAGCCAATGCTACGAATGGCAGCTCGTTACCGATGTGGAAGAAAACTGGACTCAACTCTTAACCATTTTTCCCAAAAGTGATAAATGATGGAAAATTACTCTGTAATTATCCCGGTTCATAACGGCGCCAACTATATTTCCCAGGCGCTGGAATCTATTCTTGCGCAAAGTTATTTGCCTGCGGAGATTGTGTTGGTGAACGACCATTGTGAAGATGACACAGTTGCAATTGCACAATCCACTTTCCCGGGTATCGAGATTTTGCACGCTACGCTCCGAGGTCAATCTGCTGCACTTAATGTAGGTGTTGCAGCCGCTTCTTCTGACTATATAACTTTCCTGGATCACGATGATTTATGGCCTAGAGAAAAGTCAGAACTGCAATATGAAATATTAAAGAGGAATCCTGAATATTCAGCTGTTTACTCTCAAGTTGTTAATTTCAGCGGAGAGATAAAGGATGCCGGTCCTTCCATCAATATGGGTAGCGCACGCGTTCTAGCCGCAGCCTTTTTTCGCAAATCCACTTTCGACTTAGTTGGTCCTTTTGATGAAACAATCCCACATCATGCAATTGTGGAATGGTGGCTTCGCAGTGATAGGACTGGCATCAAAGTACTAGAAGATGATCACGTGGGTCTGTTTCGGCGAATTCATGAAAGCAATTCTGGTGTCACACATAAAGTAGAAGCCAGATCCACTCTCTTTAGTATTTTGAGAAATGAAATCCATCGCGATCCAACGGGTGGCACCAATGGATGAACGGGAAAATCAATTAATAATTGCTGCGCTCGGAGAGCCAGAATTGGCACTCATCGCTTGGAATCAATGGCGATCAGGTTTCCAAGATTACAAAGATGCCCCGCACGTCCTCTCGTGGGCCGCGGGTTACATTTATAAGAATCTCTCCCGAGCCGGAATTGAAGAGAATTATCTCCGCGGTATTTATCGCCACAATTGGTTAGCCAACAATTTTCGCTTTCAACAGACCCAAGACATTCTTAGGGAAATTACTGATCGTTTCAAGATCACGCCATTGAAGAGCTTTGGAATTTCCGTTAGAGATTACTCCCTAGGTCTGCGACCAGTAGGCGATTTTGATTTCTATGTAGAAAGCAAGGATCTTCCAGGTGTCGTGGAAATCCTTAATTCACATGGGTACCAAGCCCAATTAGGCGTAAGTAGTGACGAATTATTCGATAAGTTGGTGGGCCTTCGAGGTTCGTGGAATTTCATGAACGAAGATAAGTCGGACCTAGATCTTCATTGGCGGATTTTCGACCATCTGGATTTCAATCAGAATCAGGAAATAGTTGATAAATACTCAAACCTGGTTTCTAGCCCTAATTTCGGCCAATACCGAGAGCTAAAGGCAGAGGTAACCACGGTTCAAATTGCCTGCCATCATTTTATCGATGGCGGTCCGTTGTATAGCGGAATCTTTGATTTCCATATGTTGTACACCAAATCAGATCCGGTATTAACATTTGAAATTGCCAAGATTGTTGGAGCCGTCAATCTAGTTAGAGAACTGCTCCAGAGTATCGATGAGGCGCTTGGATCAGATTTATCAACGGTGTGGTCAGAACTCATGTCTTATCACCCCAATCTCTCTTCACATGTAGGTGGAAAAGCCCACACCGTAATGCCAATCCAAGATCGATTCATTGAGCACCAAACAATTAGACATCGATGGATCTACAAACTGTGGCTCTACTTCGGTCTCAACCCAGCGCATGAAAGATTTCTATTGAGGTTTTTGCGAAGTTTCTCAAACCCCAGCTCCTACCTTGCCGTCGAAGCGAATGATATTTTTTCCGTTGAAAATGCCTCAATGGGATTAGGTTGGCACCATAAATACCCAGGTCAGTATTTCCGCTGGGCTAGGCATGTCGAAAGTCGGTGGTTGGCGCGACTTGAGAAGAATGGCAAATATTCAGTTCAGATTGTTTTGGATGAATTCTTTTGGGGTTGGAAGAAAGAGATTGAGCTAAATCTTTACTGCGCCGGATACTTCGTGGGAAGAGTCAATCACGCCACTAGCACCTTTGAATTTGATATTCCGTGCGGTCTCAATGGGCTAGTTGAATTTAGTTTGAGAGCGGAAAGCGTCCCGCCGCCGGAACAACTTTCCATACATTACAACTGGTATCGCCTAACCGCCCCAGTTACATCGATTCGGTTAAATAGGAATTAACGGAATATGGCACTTGATCTCTGACCGAGAATAACTGGCGGTGGCGGTGGGATTTGAACCCACGGTGGAATTTCTTCCACACACGCTTTCGAGGCGTGCTCCTTAGGCCGCTCGGACACGCCACCATGGGTGACGATACCTTAGGCACAATTCAGTTGCGAAACTCGCTAAAAAAGTCAGTTAGTAAGGCGGCGCATTCGGATTCCATCAATCCAGCAATTACTTCCACCTTATATAAAGCTCGGGGATCTCGAAGAACATCCCACACCGAACCTACTGCCCCAGCCTTCTTGTCCCATGCTCCGAAAACCAAAGTCTTAATTCGAGCCTGTGAGATCGCACCGGCGCACATGGCACATGGTTCAAGGGTGACTATCAGTACGTGGTCATCTAGTCGCCAATTTCGATCTGCTCTGGCGGCTTCACGCAGGGCCACTATTTCGGCGTGTGCCGTGGGGTCGTTATCTTGAAGACGACGATTTCTGCCCACGCCGACGATTTCCCCTTGGGTATTTATAACAAGGGCGCCTATCGGCACGTCATTTGATTGCAGCGCTTCTTGGGCAATCGCAATTGCCTTTGCCATGAAGGCTTCGTAATTTGTAGGCAATCAGAAATCCTTAAGGCAGCTCGTACAACTCAACAAACTCATCACCAAATCCTAGTCGAGCTGCGATCGCATCTATCTGTTCATCTGGGAATAGTTCCGGATCATCACAGAGCGCTTCTAATTCCATGGCGTTCATTCCAAGATCAGCTAATAGATCAGTATCTCCGCCTGGTTGAGAATCGTCATCTTCCTCTGGAAACGGAATGTCAATTATTTCGACAAGCTCTGCTGCAACTTCATAATCGGTTGCATAAGTGACATCACTAATCATCATCTGCATATGAGTTCCTAATGCGCGCGCAACAATGAAGAAATCTTCATCAATAGAAATGAGTGCGATAGAACCACCGTTAGTTTGTTGCGATTTCAACCGATCTATCAAGTAACCAATATCGCGAGTTTCATCCAGCATGGCCACATTCCAGCGTCCATCTTCATGCCAAGCAATGACTCCAAAATCTTCCGCCATGGCACGCCTCGCTTCGCGATCAGGTCGTTCCCTTGGGTCCAACCCAAGGTGTTTATAGTGACACCAAATAGGTAGGTGCGACAAGGTCTCGGAGAGTGAGTAAAGTGGGGAGGGTGAAAATTCATGTAGTGGATCACCCACTTTTAACTCATAAATTGACGGTTCTACGCGATGAGCGAACCGATTCGCCAACATTTCGACGTTTGACTGAGGAAATAGTGACTTTGCTAGCCTACGAAGCAACTCGCGATGTCCATGTGGTGCCGGTCACGGTGAAAACACCAGTTGCTATGACGGAAGGCAAAGTTCTTGCCAAACCTCGTCCAGTTGTAGTTCCTATTCTGCGCGCCGGGCTTGGCATGTTAGAAGGAATGACTCGGCTTATTCCTACGGCCGAAGTTGGTTTTCTTGGGATGGTCCGGGACGAAGTAACTCTTCAAGCTTCCACCTATGCAAATAGATTGCCCGAAGATCTCACTGGACGCCAGTGTTATATCTTGGATCCGATGTTGGCCACTGGCGGCACATTGATTGCCGCCATTAATTACCTTTTCGAAAAAGGCGCACGCGACATAACGGCAATTACCATTCTTGCTGCTCCCGAAGGTATCGCTGCAGTTGAAAAAGCATTTGCTCACACCGAAGCGCCAATCACTATCGTGACTGGGGCCCTGGATGAGAAATTAAATGAACACGGATATATCGTCCCAGGCTTGGGCGACGCCGGCGACCGCTTGTATGGAGTTGTATAGATGGCATCAACCAGTCCCGGCTACGCAATAACAATTCGTGTAGATGGACCACCTTCAGCACAACCAGTAGCTGAAGTTACCAGTGCAATTACGGCGGCAGGCGCCAGCATTACCGCCTTAGACGTCGTTGAGTCCTTCATTGATCACGTCGTAATCGATGTTACCTGCGATGCAATAGATGCAGAACATGCGGAAAGAATCACCGCTTCTATCGAACTTCATCCAGATTTGAATGTTCGAGCAGTAAGTGATCGCACTTTTCTATTGCACCTGGGCGGAAAGATTGAAGTTCAATCTAAAGTGCCACTCAAAACTAGAGATGATCTCTCTCGGGCTTATACCCCCGGGGTTGCTCGAATCAGCATGGCAATTGCGAAAGATCCATCTGATGCTCGCAGATTAACAATCAAGCGAAACACAGTCGCCGTAGTCACGGATGGTTCAGCGGTTCTTGGTTTAGGAAATATTGGACCTGCTGCAGCCTTGCCAGTAATGGAGGGCAAAGCCGCACTCTTTAAGCGGTTCGCTGATGTTGATGCTTGGCCAGTCTGCCTAGATACCCAAGATGTTGATGAGATCGTTCGAACTGTTCAAATCATTGCTCCCGTCTACGGTGGAATCAACCTGGAGGACATTTCGGCGCCACGTTGCTTTGAAATCGAACGACGCCTTCGCGATTTATTAGATATCCCCGTTTTTCACGATGATCAGCATGGAACGGCTATTGTCGTATTGGCCGCATTAAAGAATGCCTTGAAGTTGGTCAAGAAGGATTTATCTGCTGCTCGGATTGTCATGAGCGGTGCAGGAGCAGCTGGAACTGCTATTGCTCGGTTGTTGGTTGCCAGTGGCGCAAAACAAATCATCGGTTTCGATAAAGATGGTTTAGTTTCAGAACATAAAGAGGGCGATGATTCGATGCGAACGTGGTTCGTGGACAATTGTTATCCAGCCGGTTTTGAAGGAAGTATCTCTGAGGCTATGAAAGGCGCAGATGTTTTCATCGGAGTTAGCGCTCCGAATGTGCTTCAGGAAAGTGACGTCGCAAGTATGGCTCCCGGGTCAATTATTTTTGCTTTAGCCAATCCAGATCCAGAAATTGATCCGGTCATTGCCAGAAAGTATGCCGCGGTTGTAGCAACTGGCCGTAGCGATCAACCTAACCAAATTAATAATGTGCTGGCCTTCCCTGGAATCTTCAGGGGATTGCTAGATGGCCGAATAACCAAGATCCATGATTCGATGTTAGTTGCGGCAGCCGAGGCAATTGCCGAATGCGTCACTGACGAGCAATTAAACGCGAACTTCATTGTTCCTAGCGTTTTCGATCAACGAGTTGTCACGAAAGTTGCAGCTGCCGTAAAGCGATCTGTCTGAGGACCATGAGCCAGTACCACGTCCTTGCCGCTTCATTCAGCCCGCAATTAACGCCACTGGAACCTTTTCTTTTCTATGCAATAGTTGCTGCCATAATCTTTATGGAAACAGGGTTGTTAATTGGCTTCTTCTTTCCGGGAGATTCACTACTTTTTAGCGCCGGACTAGTTGCAGCTTCCCGAAGCGACATAAACGTTGCCATTTTGGTTGTTTTTGTTTTTGTGGCAGCCTTCATTGGCGATCAGGTCGGATACATCTTTGGCCGCCACTACGGCAGGCCCTATCTTCAAAGACGTCCAAAGTTAACTAAATTTGTGACTAAGTCCGAAAACTTTTATTCGAAATATGGTTGGTGGTCCGTAGTCATTGCTCGCTACATCCCCTGGATTCGAACCTTTGTTCCACCTATTGCCGGGATTTCTCAGATGAATTACTACAAATTTCTTAGCGCCAATACTTTGGGGGCGCTGCTCTGGGGGACTGGAATAACCTTGGCTGGTTTTTATTCAGGTTCCATATCGTGGGTCAAGAGTATTTCTTACGGTTTAGCACTGTTCTTTATCTGTGGCTCACTTATATCGGGCTATTTTAATTTCCGTCGGAAGAGCCGGGACTGACCCCCGACAACTACACCAACATAGGTCATGAGAATTCCGGCAACTAGGTATCCAGTTACATGCACTCCAGATATCGGAGAAACTAAATCGATAATCAAAGAACCGAATAACTGACCGCCGACGCTAAACAAAGTAAATGTGAGAACCCCTAGATGCTGAACCACCGTTGCCGAAAAGGCAATGTAAATAACTCCTGTCACTCCACCTAAATAAATCCACCATGGGCCTGATGGCAAAGAATAAACTTTTTCGTGACTAAATATGACCCTGAAGAGAAGAATGAGAAGCAGAGCAGCAGTGCCCATGATGAAATTCAGCAGTGAGGTGGTGAAGTTTTGTCGTGAATATTGATTAATCCGTCCATTGAGCGCCCGCTGAACGCCAATGAGACATCCGCTAATGATGGCCAGAACGACCGCCAAAATTTGAAAATGAGAAACTGATAATCGATCCAAAACTGAAACTACTACCGCCAAAATTGTGGTCACTGCAGCGATTATTCGGCGGGGCGAAATCTCTTTCTTTCCACCACCAGTTAATCCGATTCGGTCCACTAATAGCGAGATCATTGTCTGTCCCGAAATTGTGCCAACCGAATAAATGGCCACTCCAATCAGTGGAAGCACATGCGTTTGCATCCCAATCACAACGCCACCCATAGCACCAGCAACAAGTGACCATTTCGGAAGTAAGTTTTGCTGCACCGCACTGCGCAGCTCTTTAATTCCTTTCTTCATAGAGGCTGAGAAAAGGGCGAAGATTGCAACGATAACTAGACCTGAGGAAAAGGAAATCAATGCCGCTTCAACCGAATTGCTTATGAGATGAGATAGTTGACCATTTGAGCGGGCTTGAATCGCGATCAGCACGCCGGTCGCAGCAGCCAAAATCTCTAGCCGAGTATGGGAAATTTTAGAATTAATCGTTCATCTCCTCTAATTGCGCACTTGCCCTAAGCCATTCTTCTTCAATCTCCAAAATCCTTGTATGTATCTTTGCCAAATTCTTCATGATGTCGATCAATTTTTCGTGATCGTTGCCATGCTCCTCCTGGGAAATGCGAAGTGCGGACTCCTCAATTTGAGCCTTTTCTAGCTGTTTTTCTAAGCGAGCAAGATCCTTTTTCAATTCCCGCGAGCGAGCGGCATCTGATTTTGATGAGACTGTGTTGGCGCTCTTGTGACCCGCGAGCGCTTCTTTTCTCAGTGCCAAATATTGATCAACACCCTTAGGTAAGTCTCGTAATTTTCCGTCGCCTAAGAGTCCGACAAATGTGTCACAGGTTCGTTCTAGGAAATAACGGTCATGCGAAATTACCAACATTGTCCCACCGTATGAATCAAGAAGATCTTCCAAGGCAGTCAACGTTTCAACATCGAAATCGTTAGTTGGCTCATCCAGAAGTAAAACATTGGGACTATCCATTAATAATCTAGTCAATTGCAATCGGCGGCGTTCCCCACCTGAAAGATCTCCGACTGGCGTCCATTGGGAATCAGTGTTGAACCCCAATTTTTCACAGAGTTGACTTGCGGATAACTCTTTTCCATTTCCTAATTGCACATGATGAGCAACTCGCTCTACCGCTTCTAATACTCGCCACTCTGGATCCAGCTCCTCCAAATGCTGCGAAAGAAAAGCAGGTTTAACGGTAATTCCAGTCACGATCTTCCCCGAAGTTGGCTTGATATGTCCAAGCAATGCGCGCATCAATGTCGTTTTTCCAGAGCCATTTATGCCCACGATTCCTATTCGATCCCCAGGTCCTATATTCCAATAGACATCATCCAGGATCGGTTTTTCACCGGCTCGTATAGATGCCTGGTGCATTTCAATTACCGTGTTACCCAGGCGATTGGCTGCGAAGTTAAGGAGTTCACTCTCGTTACGAGGCGGCGGCTCATTGGCAATCAAAGTATTGGCTGCTTCAATTCTAAATTTAGGCTTCGCAGTCCGGGCAGGTGCACCTCGACGAAGCCAAGCCAACTCTTTTCGAATCAACATATTCCGCTTGCCATCTTCGACTGATTGCTGACGTTGTCGTTCGGCCTTGGATAAGACAAAAGCTGAATATCCGCCTTCGTAGGTGAGGACTTCCCCATCCACTACTTCCCAGATCTGCTCGGATACTTCATCCAAAAACCAGCGATCGTGGGTAATGACAACGACGGCTAATTTAGATCTAGCTATTAAATGGCCGGCAAGCCAAGCAACCCCTTCAACATCTAGATGGTTTGTAGGTTCGTCCAACAGAAGTAAATCCAGGTCATCTATGAGCAACTTCGCCAAATTAACGCGGCGGCGCTCCCCGCCTGACAGTGAGGCAAAGGGTCGATCCAAAAGGTCATCGGTAAAGCCGCCAAATAGACCAGTAAAGATTTCACGAATCGCGCCATCACTGGCCCATTCGTGAGTGGCCTTCTCGCCCAGGACTACATCCCTAATCAATGCTCCAGGTTTGGCATGATCCACCTGACTCAAAATCCCTACCCGAACATTGCCTGCTTTTGCTACTCGCCCAGAATCTACTGGCTCAATCCCGGCCATAACTTTAAGCAATGTGCTCTTGCCGCCACCATTTCGACCGACAATTCCGATTCGTTCGCCTTCGTTTATTCCCAGAGATACCTTGGTCAGCAATGGCTTGATATCAAAGGCCTTGGAAACTGTTTCAAGGTTAAGCAGGTTTCTAGAGGCCATGGGGGTAGCGTATTTCACTATTGGTAGAGTGGGTTAATGACCGTTACCGACCGCGCATTTGCGCTCGAACTTGATGCCAATGACCCACTTGCAAAATTTCGGGATCAATTTGTCATCGCCGATCCCAACATTTGTTACCTGGATGGCAATTCCCTTGGGCGTCTTCCCAAGAAAACTGTTGAGGTCATCAATGAATTCTTAATCAATGAATGGGGAGCACAGGCGGTGGAAGGTTGGAGCCATTGGATCGATGAGGCTCAACGCACAGGCGATCTCATTGGCCGTTCCACATTAGGCGCCGCCGAAGGTCAAGTGTTGGCCTGTGACACAACTTCAGTAAATTTCTTTCAGCTTGTAGGAGCGGCATTAGCTGCCCGACCAGGTCGCAAAACGATTATTACCGACGCTGCAAATTTTCCAACCGACCGCTACATCTTGCAGGGTCTTGCGAAAAGATTTGGACTTAATCTGATCACGATAGATAACGAATCAGCGGGAAGCGCAGAGTATGAGCGGATAACTCCAGAAATTTTGCAACCTTATCTCTCAGATGATGTTGCCTTTGTAACATTTGAAGTAATTCAATACCGATCCGGCGCACGCACTGACATCAAAGCAATTACCGAGCTTGCCAGATCCTACGGCGCCTTAACTATTTGGGATGCAAGCCATGCAGTTGGTGCCATCGAGATGGATTTCGATGCCAATGGCGTTGACCTAGCAGTTGGTTGCACCTACAAATACGGTAATTCTGGTCCCGGAGCTCCAGCTTGGTTCTATGTTAATAAAAGCGTTCAATCTTTATTACAGGTTCCGATTCAGGGATGGTTTGCCCAATCAGACCAATTTGAAATGGGCGCGATATTTGAAAAGAGCAATTCGATCCGTGGTTTCCAAATCGCCAGTCCTTCCATTGTGGGATTGCGTTCCATTCAATGTGCCTTTGGAATGATTGAAGAAGCCAGCATCGAAGCAATTGCACATAAATCAGCACAAGGTACGGCAATGATGATTGAGCTTTATGATGCCTGGCTTGCCAACCTTGGATTCACTTTAAATACCTCTCGAAATCCTGCAGAGCGCGGTGGCCACATTTCCTTGATTCATCCAGAAGCAAAACGAATTGCAGTTGCACTACGACAATTTGCCAATGTGATCCCCGATTATCGAGCCCCTAATTCGATTCGCCTTGCGATAGCCCCACTCCCGACAAGTTATGTTGAAGTATGGGATGGATTCCAACGACTTCGAGATTTGGTTTCGACCAGGCAGTACGAGAAAGTATCGGTAGAAGGGTCGCGCGTAACATGAGCAATTCACAAGACCCAGCGCTTACTTACTCCTCTTATCTAGCAATAGATGAACTATTGACGCTGCAACGCCCGCTTTCAGATGGCCCGGAGCATGACGAACTCCTTTTCATTGTTATTCACCAAACCTACGAACTGTGGTTCAAGCAGGTTATTCACGAAATTCAAGCGGCACAGCGTTCTTTAGAGAGTGGAAATACCTTTTATTCTCTGGGATTGTTGGGCCGAATTCGCACCATACTGAAAGTGTGCGTTTCTCAGATCGATATTTTAGAAACGATGACGCCCCTTCAATTCAATTCCTTTAGAGGTCGTCTTTCCTCTTCTAGTGGTTTCCAATCGGCACAGTTCCGAGAAGTTGAAGCGCTCTTTGGCCGCAGGGATTCAAAAATGGCCGGGCATCTGTCTGCGTCAGCCCAAGTGCGGATAAAGGAGATCACCAGTTCTCGATCGGTTTGGGATTCCACCTTAAAATATCTATCACAGCGTGGCTATGAAATCCCGACCGAATACTTGGAACGGGATTTCAATCTAGCTTATGAGCCAAATCCAGAAATACAAGAAATTCTTCTCACCGTGCATCGCAATGATCCAGAAAGCTCAATGATCTGTGAGCGCTTAGTCGATATTGACGAAGGCTTGCAAGAATGGCGTTATCGCCACGTCAAGATGGTAGAACGAACAATTGGTCATAAGGTTGGGACTGGTGGTTCATCCGGTGTGGGCTATTTGAGTTCTACCCTTTTCCATCCAACTTTTCCGGATCTCTGGGCAATCAGGGACCGCTTCTAATTTCTTATCGATAAAGTTACTGAACTCGTACCTAGGAGGTTAAAAATGGATATGAAAGATCTCACAGAATTGATTGCCAAGTATGAACTTGGAACCCAAGTAGTGATCGATGCGATCGGCGACTATGAAGGATTAGATATTGATGCAAAACATCCAGAAGGTTGGAGCCCTCGTCAGATTATGCATCACCTTGCCGATAGCGAGACCAATTCATATATTCGCCTGCGTCGCTTAATTGGCGAAGAAAATGGCACCCTTCTTTCCGGTTACGACGAAGGCGCCTGGGCAACTAATTCAACTCTGGGTTATGAAGTTCTACCTATTGACCGCTCTTACACACTCTTCATGTCAGTAAGAATGGCATCAGCAGAAATATTGCCGCGAATTACTGAAGCAGATTTGAAGAAAACTGGAGTGCATTCAGAGATTGGTCAGTACACCTTGGCAAATTGGTTCAACAGTTACGTGGCTCATCCATACGATCACGCCGATCAAATAACTCGCGCATACAGGCGGGAATTGTAGTGAAAGCGCTTTCATTAAGGGGTTTTTGAAGGTCCTGTTATAAGATCGTTATAAACAATTTGTATAGAAAGTGCCATTTTTGCTTGCACTTTCGTGCGCTTGTGCTGAGACTTCGCCTAGCGGGTATCGAGCTTTACAGGAAGCTCGGACCGCTTACCCCCCGAAGGAATACACATATGTCGATTCGTAGAAAGAGTTTGCTCACCGCTGCCGGTGTTGCCGTACTTTCTCTTGTTGCAACAATGGTCACATGAGTAGGTTCAGCATCTGCTGCTGCTAACTGTGATCCATTCGCCGGTTACCACGGACTCAAGGGCAAGACCGTAACAATCTTTACTTCAATTCTTGAGCCAGAGTTGGGAACAATGAAGGCAGCCTGGAAAGATTTTGAATCTTGCACAGGTGTCAAGATCAAAATCGAAGGATCTAACCAATTCGAAGCACTTCTTCCAGTTCGCGTTAAGGGTGGAAACGCTCCTGATCTAGCCCTTATCCCACAACCAGGTCTGCTTGCAGCCATGGTTGCAACTGGCAAGGTAAAGCCTGCTCCAGCTGGAGTAATTGCTAACGTCAACAAGTATTACAGCCCATCATGGAAGGCACTTGGTTCGGTCAACGGCAAGTTCTATGCCGCTCCACTCGGATCAAA
>JBAXSZ010000046.1:0-12961 GCA_037130455.1 Actinomycetes bacterium
TATGCACCCAATGTGCAGTGCGCCGCGGGATCGAAAGCTCAGCCGTTATTAGTGGAATTACCATTGCCGGCGCTGCTTCGTTTGTAGAAGAAATTATGGCCGACGGAGTACAAGCGCTGGTTTATTAAACGAGTGCCTCTTGAGATGCTGCAATGCCATCTACAACCAACAGGGCATCGATCGGAACGGTTCGCTTAATAACCGCTAATGCAATGGGACCTAATTCATAATGACGTTCTGAACTTCCCACATAACCTACTTCTTTTCCTTCGTAACCAATCTTGCTCCCATGTCCAGGCAAGCTGACCATGCTTCCATCCAGATGAAGGCGAACTAACCGCCTGGGTGGTTGACCTAAATTGAATACTTTCGCAACTGTCTCTTGACCGCGGTAGCACCCTTTATTCATATGAACTGCATTGTGCAGGAAACCCAGTTCGTTGGGGATAGATTTAAAATCTGTTTCGAAGAGCAATCTAGCCCGACCATTTGCTATGCGTTCTGCCTCAAGCGCCCACATTCCCACTTGGGTAAAATCATGGTTGTAAGTATCCGCGGTTTCTGCCAATTTATCTCGATTGATAAAAGCATACGGACCACCAATATCGTCAGTCAGACCTGGAACTTTTAGTACTGCTATTTGCCCTGATTGATCACTCACTTCTACTTGAAGCATAAATTTCATCTTCTCTAAATATGACACCAATTCCGAAACTCGCTCTTTCTCGGTATGAAATGTGGTCGTAGTTCCATCATCAACTAAGAAGAACTGGTGCTCGATATGGCCTTGGGCATCCAAGATCAATGCGCTAGTCCATTGACCCGGTTGTATTTGCTCCAGGTGTTGGGTCGTCAGCGCATGTAACCAAGTCAATCGATCTGGACCAGAAACCGCAATAACGCCTCGGTGGGAAAGATCGGCCCAGGCCGTACCAGCAACAAGTGCTCGTTGTTCCCGGTGAGGTTCACCGAAATGCCAAACCGCTCCGGCATCCGGTCCAGCCTCCACCAGAACTGCGGTCATGGGAGCTGTGAACATGTCGCACAGGTGCCGTATATGGCAAAGTGCGTGACATCTGTTTTGAATCCAAAGTCGTCGGCAAGAGATTGCACGAAATTTGCCGCCGCCGCTATCGGCGCATCACCAACAGACCCACACTTGCTGCATACAAGGTGAAGATGAGTGAGCTCTTCTGCTGCGTGATAAGTAGCCCCACCATGACCCAAGTGAGTGTGCTGAACGAAACCCACATTTTCCAAAGTCTCTAAATTCCGATACACGGTGGAGAGATTGATTCCTGGGTGGGTTTGGCGAACTCTTTCGGCAACTTCCTCTGGGGTCGCATGCCCTAGTTCTCGTACTGCTTGCAAAACCAATTCCCGTTGTGGGGTCAGGCGAAGCCCTTTATCGCGTAATTCGTGCTGCTCGGCCATGTAGTTATCCTACCGAAGTTACTTGCGAAAACGATGGGTCGCTCGGGCTATGAGCAGGTACATCTCGCATCCCAAGCAGAAATTAAAAGCGGAATTGAGAAATGCCGCGGCCAAAGCGAATCCAGTGGCAACGACAAAGAGGATGGGATGGCCAAAAAGCGCACCGGCCAGTGCCACCACTGCGAAAATTAGCCCAACTTTTTGGGCAAACTGAGGTGGACGAACATCTTCGGTAGGCACATCTCCCGATAGTCGAGGCTTCACAAACTGCTTAAACAAAAATGCGTAAGGGGTTTTCTGAGGTCCGGCAAATGCTCCAATTGCAAAGACAATCAGTTGGATTCCTATGAGAACTTTGGAATGCGTCACCAATGCACTTGCCAAAATTATTGCGGTGATTGTTGCAGCAAAGCGAGGACCGCGTGCATCGATCAGGCGCACATTTTTCTGATCAATAAAAATGGGGTTGCTATTAATTGTTGCCATGTGATTATCCTTTGGTTGAATGGAAAAACTAAAAAGTATTACTTTGCTTTTTTAGTAATTACATTCGACATAACGAACCAGCCAGGCGCGCAAAATCTATGATGCGTCGCTTGGTGAAAAACTTTGGTTCGTGGTTTAGCACGCCCTAATCGTAAATAGAGAAAACGAAATAAACTAATTGCGATGAATTCGCACTTACTTAACAGTTGCTAGGGCCGCAATCACTTGGTCTCGTTTTGGCGCCCCTACAGCTCTACCGACTTCCATGCCGTAAGCATTCAAAATAATGGTCGTGGGGGTTGATCGGATATCCAATTTCCGGACCAGGTCTAAGTGACTCTCGGCATCAATGTCGACGTGAACCACATCGGGCAGATCCGCCGCGATATCCGTGAGCAGGGCTCTAGTCGCCCGACAAGGGGAACAGAAGGCCGAAGAGAACTGGACCAAGGTAACTCGCAAACCCAACTCGGCGTTGACTTCAGCGGCTGTAATCAGCCTATTTGGCTCTGGATGGGCCTTCTCCGTGGAAGTCACGACACGGCCCCGAGACCGCTGATACCAAAACCCGTAGCCGGAGGCAGCGATCAAGACGAGGAGAAGTGGAGTCCATGTTCCCACGCGAGTATCCTTGCACGCCTAATGCCAAGAATTCTTCTTTTGACCAGCAGCCAGGGGGCCAGTGCTGAAGTGCTGCCTAGCCTTGGGCTGCTGCAACATCAAGTCCGAGTCCTGCCATTGGAGGCCTCGATTCTGGTAGATGTTCCAGAGGTAGACGTTCTTTTTATCGATGCTCGAAAAGATTTGCCTGCTGCTAAATCCCTTACTCGGTTGCTGCAAACAACTGGTGTCGATTGCCCGATTATTTCCATCACCACCGAAGGTGGACTTTCAGCGATGAACGCTGATTGGGGAATTCACGATGTCATTTTGGATACCGCCGGCCCTGCTGAAGTTGAAGCCAGAATTCGACTAGCAGTTGGGCGCATGGAATTAGATCGCGCCTTGATGGATCCATCTCTTCGAGAAATTCGCACCGGCGAAATTGTTATTGATGAAAATTCATACACTGCTAAAGTCCGTGGCCGAACCTTGGATCTGACCTTTAAAGAGTTCGAATTGTTGAAGTTCTTGGCCCAACATCCAGGAAGAGTATTTACCCGAGCGCAATTGCTTCAAGAAATTTGGGGTTACGATTATTTCGGCGGCACCCGCACTGTGGATGTTCATATTCGTCGTCTTCGCTCCAAACTTGGACCCGAATTTGAAGCCCTTATTGGAACGGTCCGAAACGTGGGTTATCGCTTTACTCTCCCCAATTCGGGCAAAGAAAATAGCCTTTCCGAATTGGTCTAGTGCAATATTTAGAACACCTAGATGATCCTCATCGAGCCGGTGTACTCGAATTAATCGCTGCCGCTACAAATCATGACGGCGTTCCGCCAATTGCCGAACACGTGGTACTGCATTTGCGACACGGAGGTGATATTGCTGATTCGCATATCATCGTCTGCGAAGGTTCCACGGTAGTTGGTTATGCACATTTGGATTTAACAGATGTGGTTGAAGGTCCAAGTGTGGAAATTGTCATCCATCCACAATATCGAGGCAAGGGATTCGCTCAAGAAATATTAACTAAGGCAAAGGAAGTTGCCGGCATTCGAATGCGATTGTGGGCACATGGGGATGTCGCTGCTGCGAAAGAATTAGCCCAACACAATGGATTTAAACGAATCCGAACCGTTATCCAGATGCGAAGATCCTTAATTGAAGCACTTCCCGAAGTAGATCCTTCGATAGAGATAAGAACTTTCCTCCCCGAAATAGACAACGAGGAATGGCTAGCTCTCAACAATCGAGCGTTCGTCAATCATCCAGATCAAAGTAAATGGGACTCCAACGATTTATCAATTCGGGTAAATGAAAGTTGGTTTGATCCAACAGGATTCTTTATCGCCACCGAGAATGGAATTGCTACTGCATTTTGTTGGACCAAAATTCATGGCGGTCATTCTCATTCTCATGAAGGTGAAAATGAGCATCACGATCATGACCCCATAGGTGAGATTTACATTATGGGCGTAGATCCGACATCTGCTGGTAAAGGTTTAGGTAAAGCTGTCACACTGGCTGGGCTGCGCTACTTGCGTCACAATGCCATTTTTTCGGCAATGTTGTATGTCGATTCTGATAACGAAGCAGCTCTACGACTATACAAATCTTTAGGTTTTACCGAATATGGCAGAGATGTCCTCTATCGATTAGACACTCACTAAGTCAGCGCACATTTTACGAAATGCGACGGTATGAGCATCCACATCGGCCTCAGTGCTATCTGGAGACATCAGGGCCATGTTGTGAAATGGCGTTAGCAAGAAGCCATCGTTAAGCAACCGAAGGTGAATATATTGTTCCAATTCAAAGTCGCCGGCATCTGCCGCTTCTTTTCCAGTTCTGGGGGCGCCACTCTTAAATAGATATTCGCCTCTGGCTCCAAGACGGCTGCAATGCCACGGAAGATCGAACTCAGAGATCACCGAATCCACGCCATCACACCATCGTTGACCAAGTGAAATCATTGTCACAAAAATAGTTTCAGTAAGAACTTCGGAAAGCGTGGCTCTCATGGCAGCCAGACTCAGGGCATTGCCAGCCAGAGTTCCACCGATTCCACCAGTGTCGATTATTTCGCGCTCCACTTTGGCTTTGATTCGGCTAGCTATTTCTTGAGTCATTCCAAATGTTCCAGTAGGAATTCCACCGCCGATTGCTTTACCGATGGTGAGGAAATCGGGCTTGAGTCCTCGCTGTGCAGTCATACCGCCAGGTCCTACTGAAATCGTGTGAGTCTCGTCGATAATCCAAATTGCTCCATACTGCTTAGCCAATTTTCCAACCGCCTCAAGATAGCCTTCATCTGGAAGAACAATTCCTACGTTGGTCATGGCTGGTTCCATCAAGATCGCGGCAACATCACCCTGTGCCAGCGCAGCCTCCATGCCCGCAAGATCATTGAATTCCACCACACTAGTAGTGAGATCCAAATCAACTGGGGCACCCAAATTACCTTCACGCTTTACGGTTTTTCCATTGCCATCTAAAGTGGCAAATGTTTCGTCAACGCTACCGTGATAACAGCGGTCAATAACAATAATTTTCTGCTTCCCAGTGATCAGACGAGAGTATCGAAGCACATGTCGATTAGCGTCCGTCGCCGAAACAGTGAATTGCCACAGCGGCAATCCGAATCGGCGGGAGAGTTCTTGGGAAACCAGCACAGCATCTGCAGTTGGAAGCATCGCGGTAATCCCGCGTTGCATCTGCTCCGTAATTGCTCGAACAGTTGCGGCCGGTGAGTGGCCAGTCATCGAACCCGTGTCACCTAAACATAGATCTACATATTCAATTCCATCGACATCGGTAAACCGAGATCCTGATGCAGAAGCGACGAAGAGCGGATATTTTCCCGGCCACTTTGCCATCCATGACATAGGAACTCCGCCGGGCATCACTTCTAGAGCTTGATTGAACAACTCTCCTGATTTGGGATGTAGCGCAAGGAAACGCTCTTCCTCTTGTGCGATTAACTTCTTGAGATGATCTCTATCAATTATTTTCACGTCGATACGCTTTCTCTTTTTAGTCTTCGGAAAATGTAAATAAGGCTTCGATGTAGTGGTCACCAACGATTCCCAAATTTGCAGCATCTGGTGGCGCAGTTTGAGGCTCTATGGCAATTCCTTCAGTATCTTCGGTGTAGACGGTCCACCAAGGCGCATCACTTTCGATAGTTACTTTAGCCGCGCCTTCCCAAAGGATTGTGGGCACACCGCGAATGCCGGTAAATGCGTCATCCCAAGGCTCTTTCGATATTGGGACTAGTTCGCCGGTTGGAAGACCATCATCTCCACGGAGCAACATCGAACTCGGATCGAACTCCAATTCCGCAGCATCGCCACGAGCTAGCTCACGTGGAAACCATGGGTGAAGCCCGACCCAAGCTGGGATGGTGCAGCCATTTGCTTCGTACTCAATAATCCACCGAACCGCATCATCTAAAATTTCAATGGTCTGCTCAATGATGGCGCCGTTATATGGAGCTGGCAGTTCCAATCGAGCTCGCCCCTGACCGGTTTCCTCCCACGAAGAAACAAAGCCGTAACCATGAATCGCATTGGGTGGATCCCAGTTGATGGGCAAAGTTTGTACTTGGTCCAGACCATCAACGATCAAACCATCTCGAATTCGACCAGCCCACGGAGCCATTGCATACCAACCCCAGGTAAGTGGCGTGCCCCGAAAGGGAACTGCAAATTGCAAATCTCGCCACTGAAGCGAGGCAATCCGAGCTCCTTGATCTAGATCAATCGATACTGAAATTTCTGCACCATCAATGTGTTGCATTTATTCCTCAATCTCACTCTTGGTAGGAGGCTGTGCGCCAGCACGAGAACAGGTTATGGCTGCTGCCGTTGCAGCGCGAGTTAATACGGTAGTTAATACTTCACCGCGAAGCGCGGCTAGGCCTTTCTCGACTATTGCTTCAACCACGATGGCACCGACCGTGTCTCCAGCTCCGACGGTATCAACAACTTCGACTTTCTTCCCAGCAACGCAGACGACTCCATCGGATGTGACGCCAATCAGACCGGCGCCACCTTTAGTAATCACAACCAGTGCCAAACCTTCAGATATCCAGCGAAGAGCGATATCAATTTCGTTTTCATTGGGGTACAACCAGGCCAAGTCGTCTTCGCTAACTTTGATCACCGAAGAAATCGCAGCCCACTTAGCGACGCTTGCCTGGTATAAATCGCGATCGGACTGGACCGATGGCCGAATATTTGGGTCATAGACTATTGGCGCGTAATCTGAAACCGCGCTGGCCCATTCGTGAAGGACTGACGCACCTGGTTCGATGATCGTTGCTAAAGTCCCAATGTGAAGAACTGATGGGTGATTGGTCCCTGGCGTGGGGAGCCAATCTAACGAGAAATCGAATGTCGCGGTTCCCGCAATAGTGAAGATGTAACTGGCACTTCCCGAACTATCTAAAGTTACATCGGCAGTACATGTAGGTAACTCCGAAAATTGTGAATATTTAAGATCCACGCCGGCCACTAATAGCTCCGATTGAGCACTGTGACCATATGCATCTGTTGATATGCCATCTATAAAACATGAATGGAAACCCAATTGTGCTAGGGCTTTGGCGGTGTTCGCTGGCCCCCCACCAACAACGGCCAATTTTTTCCCATGGCTTGGAATTAAATCGATAAGAACTTCTCCGCTCACCCAAATTTCAGACGCAGAATCAGCTTTGCTCATCACGGAATTAGTCTATCGGTTTCAATTTTCGTAATTGATTCTCCTATAGCAGACTGGGGTCATGACCACATTAATTACCGTCCCCAAAACCGACTTGAAAATTCACCCACTCTGCTTGGGCGGAAATGTCTTTGGTTGGAGCGCCGATGAAGCCCAATCTTTTGAGCTTCTCGATGCATATTTTGAGGCAGGTGGAAACTTCATTGATACCGCAGATGTCTATTCCGAATGGAAACCGGGCAATACTGGCGGCGATAGCGAGGTAATCATAGGAAACTGGATGAAGTCCAGGGGCAATCGGAGCAAGGTTATTATCGCTACCAAGGTCGCCAAATTTTCGCAACGGCCGGGGTTGGCACCAGCAAATATCAGAAGTGCTGCCAGTGATTCATTACGCCGGCTTCAAACCGATTACATCGATTTGTATTATGCACATGAAGATGACGAGAAAGTGTCACAACTGGACACAATGCAATCATTTAATGAATTGCTCACCGAAGGAAAAGTCAGATATATCGGTGCCTCAAATTTCACCGGGGCTCGACTGAAATCCGCCAACGAAATTGCAACAGAAAATGACTTTGAGAAATATTCTGTTATCCAAAACAATTACAACCTCTTGGCTCGCTCTGAATATGAGGAAGATATGGTTCCAACTCTCACCGAGCTGGAGATTTCATGCCTTCCATTTTTTGGATTAGCGCGAGGCTTTCTCAGCGGTAAATATCGCGAAGGCGTTGTTGTGGATTCGGTTCGCGCTGGCGGAGTTGTTGATTTTCAAAATGAACGGGGTTGGAAAACTGTTGCTGCCTTGGAACAAATTGCAATAGATCATCAAACTTCGATCGCCTCAATTTCCTTGGCGTGGCTACGCAGCCAGGCGACTGTTTGTGCTCCAATTGCAAGCGCTAGGACTGTTGAGCAACTGCGCGAAATCATGCAGGTCGTAGAACTTTCCCCCGTTGAAATCGCGCGGTTATCGCAGATTACCGCTTAACTCGCTGCGGGCGAGGCAGATGGATTTGCGCCGGCCCCTCGCCCAGCAAACCCATTACCTCCGCCCGTATTTGGCAATAATGCGCGACACTCGGCAAGAGCAGCTGCCACCTTTGGATCACTTATATCTGGTCGAGTCCCAGCCGCAAAGGTGACACCCTCCTTAGTTAGACAAGCCGTAAATTCTGGATTGCTAAATCGCCCGCCACCTCTGGCTCCGCCACTAATCGATGGCCTGGTAGAAGTTGCGCTATTTGGAGCAAGAGTTTGAGCTTTCTTTGCTGAGTCAACTGAGGCTTGATAAGTGGCCGCATTTGTACTTTGGGAATTTAATTGGGTATCGAGATTGGCTTGTGCAACATCCACGGAATTTTGCGATTGTTGCAGTTGAAGGGCAGCTTGCGCCTGTTCAGCCACGGTTCGGGAAGGCTTTAACTTCGTTAGTGCTGCTTTGGCATTCATCAAGGAAGTGCTGGCTTGAATCAGTGCAGTATTTTGGGCAGTGGGATCTAATTTTGCCAAGGTTTGCCCAGCTTTTACATGATCTCCTTCTGCCACAAATAACTTAGCCAATGTGCCCGAGACTGCCGGGTTCACACCAACATCCCCTGGGCTGATTACCTTTCCACTGGCCGAGACGGTAGCTGAAACATCCCCAACTCTGGCAATAGTGGTTACCGGCGTCGCTGCTGCAGCTTTTGGATGCAGCGCGCTCCAACCCCAAAATCCAACGCCAGCGACGGCCACAACGAGAACTAAATTAATTGCAAGAATTCTAAATTTTGCCCGATTCATGAGTTGATGGTTAAGCGCCAACTCTAGAATTGTTACGTTCTTTTTGCTTATAGGTTCCTGTGACTATTGTTGAACGGGAGTATGCCAAGCCATTTCGCTATGCCGATCAATTACCCAACCGGAGTATTCGATTAATTCCGGTTTCAAAAATAAGTATGCGCCTTCTCTACCAGAAACCACCAAAGCAGTTGCTAGTGCATCTGCCAGACCACCATCAGGTCCACTGACGGTGGCACTACGAGCCCCGATAGCGATTAAGCCCGTGTGTGGATCCTTGATATGTGCACCTCGTTCATACGTTCCAGAAGTTGCCACCGCTCCAGAGTAAATTTCGTAAACCTTGACTATTTGTTCAGCATCTTCCGGGTGGCGAATCCCGATCGACCAAGGTTTTTCTCTTTCAAAACCACCGAAAAGTGATAGATCGCCGGCGGCATTTATCTGAATATTTTCGGCGCCGTGTCTGACGAGAATTTCGATGCACTTATCAGCTGCCCAACCCTTTACATATCCAGATGGATCAAAACCACCTTCTACGCACCAAGGATCGAAATAACCATCGGTCAGTTCGAGCGCATCAACACATAAATCCCAAACCAATTTTACATCGGCAGGAGCCTGCTCAATATCTAGTTCACCCCGGCGAATTCTGGAGACTGCCGAATCTGGTTTGTAGGTGGAAAAATCTTGATCGACGTGATAAACAAAGTGACGAACAGCTTCAATCCCGGCATTAAGGGAATTGGCATCACATTTTTCCGAAGCAACGTCTACAAAAACTACAGTTCCCCAGACTTCGATTTCACTTCGAACTCTGGCTCTCTCCATCATTACATACCGGCTTTTGCCAACGCCGAAGCTAAGGACTGTTGCCAACCGTACGAAGTGTAAGAAGCACCACCTACGCCTTGAATGCTGGCAGATTGGGCTTGCAGAGTTTCTTGAATCAAATAGGGAACAGCTTGAGAATTAATATTCTGTGATCTGAAGTCGTTGTTAGGAACTTGCAGCGCTTTGGCGGCAGTAACCTTCCCATTTGCTACAGTTATCTGGACTTGAACTGGTCCATAATTTGTTTGAATAGTATTTCCAGCAAAAGTTCCTGATATGGTCTTTGCTGCTGGAGCGGTAGTTTTTGTAACCGGTTTCTTAGTGGTCTGAGAGGTTGCTTTTTGCGTCGCCTTACTAGTGGCCTTAGTTGACTTTTTCACCGTTGCTTTTTTTGTGGGCGTAGTCGAGGCAGATGTAACTTTTGTTGGCGTTGTCGGAGAAGCAGCATTTATAAGCCCGCTGGAACCAGTTCCGAATTGCGGTGGGGTAATTGCCAAAACACCACCTAGGCCCGCGACCGACCCAGTTACGATCAACATCGTTCGTTTAAGCATTTACTCCCCCAAGATTTTGATGATTACAAACCAGCTTTTGCCAAAGCTGACGCTAAAGATTGCTGCCAACCATACGATGTATAAGAAGCGCCACCTACTCCTTGAATATCTGCAGACTGTGCCTGCAGAGTTTCTTGAACCAACCAGGGTCCAGCTTGTTGTGAAATTTGATTGGTGCGGAATTGACCCTGTGGCATTTGCAAAGGCGTTGCCGACGTTATTTTATTATCGACGATTGTTATTTGAACTTGGACTGTGCCATACCTGGTTTGAAAGGCGCTACCACTAAACGTTCCAGAGACCCCTGACTTCTTGCTTGGAGTCGGCGCTGCCGTAGTTTTGACCGGGGTCGGCGTGGGGGTTGGAGTTGGAGTTGGAGTTGGAGCCTTGGTGCTGTGTGTAGGAATAGGGACTGGCGTACGCGTGCTATGGGTAGGAATAGGGACTGGCGTACGCGTAGAAGAGGCTCTAGGGGTTGCGCTAGTTGTGGCCGCAGTAGGCGTAGGGGTGGGTGTATCTGAGGCAACTGGCACCTCAGGGGTAGGCGTGGAATCAGGTGTCTGACTCTTTGTGGCGGCTGGAGTTCCAGCGGCCTTCGTTGTTTTCTGAGGTTTTGGCTTGGCAGTTGCTGGCGTTGATCTCGGCGTCGACTTGGTCGGCCTATCGCTTGGAGTTGGTGTCGAAAGATCGCTTGGAGAAGGGGTGGAAGTTGTAGTTGCAAGATCGGCACCTGAAGGGGATGCGCTCGCCGCCGGCGTTGGTGCACCGCCATTCATGCTCGGAGCAGAATGAGAATTTAAAGTTCCCATCGATGATCCTGATAGTCCGTCAGAGCCAAAGTTTGGTGGAGTAATGGAGAAAACCACTCCTAAGCTTCCGACCGTTCCAGTCGCAATTAAAATCGCGCGTTTCATCATTTACACCGAATGAAATTCAAAAGCTTCGTCGTGGAATCTATTCTTCGGGATTCCACAATCACTGGCAGCTTGTCGCACAGCATCGACTAACGGGGTTGGACCACAGACATAGACATCCGAATCCCTAAATGCCGGAACGAATTTCATAATGTATTTGGCGTTCATTGGATGTGTCTTGCGGTTCCCAACTAGGTAATGGACTCGGGCGCCACGTGCGTTGGCAATCTCATCCAGCTCTTTTCGAAGAACTAAATCTTCCTCTTTGGAAGCGCGGAAAATTACGTCAATACTTTTTGATGAATCAAACTCTTCCATCAAGGCTCGAAGTGGAGTGATCCCAACTCCGCCGCCAACTAGTACGACATGTCCACGTGAAGCTCTTTCTGCGACAAAGGTGCCGTACGGCCCCTCGAAGAAAACCCGAGTTCCTGGTTCAATCTTTCGAACTGAACGCGAAGCATCACCTAACTCTTTTACAGTTACTCGCATGTATTGCTGAGTTGGCGCTGCTGAAAGTGAATATGGATGTGAAATCCACCATTGCCCTGGAGTCATAAACCGCCAGCCGAAGAATTGTCCGCCCTGTGCGCCCAGTCGATCCAAATTGCGCCCGCGCATCACTATTGAAACTACGCCCGGTCCCTCAACCACGACTTGTTCCACTCGTAAACCGTGACGCAGCGAGCGCACTGTTGGTATGACAAGTCGCCACAGAACGATAATTGTTCCCGCGGCGATGTAGAGAAATTCCCAAAAATATTTATTGAGCGGGTGTCCAATAAACATTGGCCCAGTAAGAATTTGGTGCATAAATGACAAGGCGACTGCAAGGTAGGTATAGAGGTGGATGGTCCACCACGTTTCATAGGACATCTTTGCGCGCGCTTTTTTGTAGGAACTTATCCCGGCTGCTGCAAAAAACATAAAGGCCACCAAAGCTGGCAACATCCATGGGTAGTGCACAACTAGGCGCCAGAGTTCAACTGCCATGGGTGCATGATCATTTCCGGCATAACCCAGAGTGACAAAAAGGACGTGAAAGGTGATTAGATAGAGAGAATACGGTCCCAACTTTCGGTGCCAAATAACTAACCGATCATGGCCGACAGACTTCTCAATCCATGAGATTCGAGAAACAAGGACTAAGCCGACTAGGGCCAGATATGCACCCAGCAGGGCGCACATCCGAGAAATCGAGGTTACGATGGCATAGAAAGAGGCCCAGTCAGATTTCGTGGTGGTCTCCAGAAAGATGGCAGCAGTTAAGCCGACACCGAGCCCCAGAACTGTGGAGGCCACATCTGCGTTGTACCGTTTCCCAATTGCCATGTCTGTATCAAACCTTCCAATTCTGAGAGGTTTATGAAACCTACCCGAGAGGGAACGCTGAATTTCCCCTTTTTAAAGCCTAGTCTTTTCTTGCCCCATTGCCCCTACTTGACCTGAATCTCCACCCGTCGATTGAGTGCTTGCCCGACTAGGTCGGAATTTGAGGCTACAGGTGAAGTCGCTGCTTTGGCCGATGTCTTAATCGAAATGTTTTGATTGGCAAGCGCATTTCCCAGATATTGGGCCACGGCTGCAGCTCTATCGGCTGACAATTTCTGATTGTCAAAGGTT
>JBAXSZ010000047.1:0-12061 GCA_037130455.1 Actinomycetes bacterium
CATCCCGATGCCGATCAACCTAATCACACCTTGGGCTCGAAGTTTTTCCAGTGCTGGATATGCCTGACTAATTGCAGCATCGGCGTGGTCATCGGGATCATGGATTAGCACCATTTCCACCGAACTCAGGTTGAGACGTTCTAGGCTCTCCTCTAACGACCTAAGAATTCCACTTTCACTAAAATCAAAGACGCGATCCACACTCTGGTCGGCATCTTCGAAATCCGGGTCGGCGGAATTGTTAGTGGGCACGAGCAACCGGCCCACCTTCGTAGAAAGCACATAACTATCTCTAGGATAATTTTGTAAGTACTCTCCCAATCTTCTTTCGGCAATTCCTTTTCCATAGTGAGGCGCCGTATCCAAATAATTTATTCCTAAACCCAATGCCGCATCTACCGTTGCTTGGCCCTGCTCCTGTGAAACTGAGGAAAAGAGACCAGCCAATGGCGCCGTGCCTAAACCCAATTGCGTAACAAAGACGCCATTGCGAAGCTCGACTTTTGTTGAATGCGGCATTGGTTCTCCTATCAGGCTGTCGTACTCGAAGTTACGGAATTGAGGTCCCGATACAAAACTGAAGCGCGACCGGCTTCAAGGCGAGCAATTGGGACTCGATAAGGTGAACAGGAAACGTAGTTAAGCCCCAATTGATGGAAGAAGTGGATGCTCAGTGGATCGCCACCGTGTTCACCGCAAACACCAAGCTTCAATTTGGGTTTAACTTTTCTGATTTCTTCACAAGCGATCTTGACTAACAAACCTACTCCATCTTGGTCCAAGGACTCGAAGGGGCTGAACGGAAGGAGTTCCAGATCTAGATAACGAGGTAGAAACGCGGCTTCCGCATCGTCACGACTAAATGCCCAGGTCAATTGGGTAAGGTCGTTTGTTCCGAAGGAGAAGAAATCGGAATAGTCGGATAACTTAGCCGCCGTGATCGCCGCTCGCGGAGTTTCAATCATCGATCCGATTTTGATGGGAAGATCTGTTCCCTTCTCATCCAAGACTCTACGAATTTCCGCTTCCAAGGTTTCTCGGAAATAGAGAAGTTCGCGCTGGCTAGCCACCAAAGGAATCATTATTTCCGGAACAACTATCACGCCACGACTTTGAGCTTCCAAGGCCGCCATAGTGATTGCCCGCACCTGCATAAGGAACAGATCCGGAATCAACACTCCCAGTCGTACACCACGCAGCCCCATCATCGGGTTGGACTCGTGCCAACGGTTGACTGCTCGATACATTGCTTCTTCGCGTGCAGAAGTTTTTTGACCTAACGCCTCTTGGACTGCAATTTTGGTAGCGAGCACCGTTCTATCGGTAAGAAATTCATGAAGTGGCGGATCTAATAGCCGGATAGTCACCGGCAAACCATCCATCTTGGTGAAAATTCCTAAGAAGTCGGCGAACTGTAACTCCTCCATCTGGGCGATGATAAGAGTTCTCTCCTCGTCTGACTCTGCAAGTACCAACGACTCGACCAAAGAACGTCGCTCCCCTAGGAACATATGCTCGGTTCGAGTAAGACCAATTCCCTGTGCTCCCAAGGTACGAGCAACTGCAGCATCTTCTGGCGTATCGGCATTTGTTCGAACTTCCATATCCCGAACTAGATCGGCATATTTAAGGAAATGATCGACGGCTTGAATAACCGGAGAAAAATCCTTTTGATCCAAATTGCCTTGAAGGTAGGAAGTTACGGGTGAAGGTACAACTCCTACTGCTCCTAAATAAATGGCACCTGTTGCACCATCTATGGAGATGATCTCACCTTCGCGAATAATTGTTTCGCCGACTGTGAAGAAACCTCCATCGCTATTTACTTCGATGCTTTCTGCGCCACAGACAGCGGCTCGACCCATACCTCTGGCCACCACTGCTGCGTGAGAAGTCTTTCCACCACGGCTTGTGAGAATTCCTTGCGCTGCCACCATTCCGGCTAAATCCTCCGGGCTGGTTTCACGGCGCACCAAAATAACTTTGGCACCGGTAAGCGCTAGGTCAGCTGCGCGTCTAGAGTCAAAAACTACCGCACCCACTGCCGCACCAGGTGAGGCAGCAATACCGCGAGTCAGCTCCGTTACCTTTGTGGACTTATCAAATTGTGGAAACATCAATTGACTCAGTTGTTCACCAGTGACACGGGTAAGTGCTTGATCCATGGTGATTACATATTCGCTCACTAGTTGCGAAGCAATCCGAAACGCGGCTTCTGCAGTTCGTTTACCAACACGAGTTTGCAAAATCCACAATTTTCCAGATTCAATGGTGAATTCGATATCGCACATATCCCGATAGTGAGATTCCAGGCGCTGCATGATTGCTTGCAACTCATGAAAACTCTTAGGGTCAATATTTTCTAATTCTGCTAATTGCAATGAGTTTCGAATTCCAGCAACAACATCTTCGCCTTGGGCCATTGGCAAATAGTCGCCATATGCCCCGCGGTTCCCAGTTGCTGGATCTCTAGTGAAGCAGACTCCAGTTCCAGAGGTTTGACCAACATTTCCAAAAACCATCATTTGAACATTTACTGCGGTACCCAAGTCATTGGAAATTCGTTCACGACGACGATACAACTGGGCTCGCTCAGAGTTCCACGATCTAAATACTGCCTCTATCGCACGACGCAACTGAGTGGGAGCATCGAAGGGAAAAGGTTCGCCAGTTTCTGCTTCGATAATTGCAATATGGCGTTCGCCCAAAACTCGCAGCGACTGCGGATCTAATTGTGAAAGATCTTTCACGCCTTGCTCTGCAATCAATTCTTCTTTTACAACTTCAAAAACTTCTGCAGAGATTCCACAGACCGTTCTTCCAAACATATCGACAAACCTTCGGAAAGAGTCCCAAGCAAAGCGCGGGTCTCCGGTAAGTGTTGCAAGTGCTTCAGCAATTTCCGGAGAAATTCCTACATTCAGAACAGTCTCCATCATTCCTGGCATAGAAAATTTTGCGCCAGATCGGACGGAAACTAATAACGGATTCTGGGGATCTCCAAATTTCTTACCAGTACTATTTTGTAAACTGTTAACAGCAATATCGACTTCTGCCAATAATTCTGCAGTCACTCCCCCCGATGCTAAGAACTCTTGACATGCTTTTGTAGAAATAGTGAATCCATCTGGAACTGGAATTCCTAACTTCACCATCTCCGCAAGATTTGCACCTTTACCGCCTAAGAGATCGCCCATTGTGCGATCTCCATAACTAAATGGATATACCCTGGTCTGCATCGTTGCAGCGCTCCTTCGTTAACTTGCCGAAAAGCCGACCATTAGGACTTAATGGACCCAGCAAGCATTCCACGAACGAGGCGCTTCTGGCTGAGCATAAACACGATCATGATGGGGACTGCCACTAATACGCCGGCCAGGGCAATTTCTGGCTTTCCGATGGGAACCGAGGTCGCCCCGACCGCCGGGTTGATTGCGGGAGTGCCATGGAAGAGGAAGCCGAGCCCCAGTGGAAGGGTGTAATTCTCACTGGACGGGAGCAAAACGTAGGGCATGAAGTAGTTGGCCCAGTTTCCAACGAAGGCGAAAAAGGCTAAAAGCGACAAAAGCGGCCATGAGAGCGGGAATGCGATCTTGGAATAGAGCTGGAAATCGTTGCAGCCATCCAGACGAGCCGACTCGTAGAGCTCCTTCGGGATGGTCGTGGAGTAATAGATATAGGAAAGGAAAGCCCCAAAGGGGTAAAGCGAGGAGACCAAAATGACGCCCCACGGGTTATCTAGGAGGTGAATCGAGTTCACCAAAACGAACATTGGAATAACCAAAGCGACTGGTGGGACCAACATGGTGATCAAGGTGGAGATCAAGAAAGCCTTCTTGAACCTAATGTTGGAAGCGGTGATAACAAATCCGGCCAAGGAGGCGGTCACCGTTGCGATAAGAACAATTGCCGCGGTGTACCAAATGGAGTTGATTGCCCAACGACCAATAACGCCATCATCGAAGAATTGAAGATTCTTCCACGCTTTGACATAGCCAGATAATTTTCCAAATGCCAAGGGATTTTGGTTGGAGAGCTGACCATCGGTTTTTGTTGGTGCCAATATCAACCAAATCATCGGCACGACACAACAGATAGCGAAGAAGATCAACCAGCCGTTGACCAAGTTGTTGGCCCAACGTTTATCTTGACGAATATTGGAGCGACGTTTTTTTGCGGCTCGCTTTGCTTTACTTGGCAACATTGAGGTCATGGTCATGACAGCGCCTCCGCTCGTTTCATCTTTCCGTGCTTCTTCACTTTCTTTCTATGAAGTGTGGTGGCGTCATCAAACATATCGGTTTTAAAGATAACAATCAGCGCTCCTAAAAGACTTGGGATCAACAATAAAATCGAGAGCGCAGATGCGCCGCCAAAGTCTCCGGTGGTGAAGGCAAGTTCGTAACTCAATTGATCAAAGGACCAGGCCGATGCAATTCCTTGGTAAACACTTTGATTCAAGATTTGAGGTTCAACGAAGATTTGTAGTCCACCCGCAAAGACGAGAACTCCCATATAAACAACGTACTTGGAGATAAGTGGTAATTTGATCCGAAGTGCTAGTTGAAATGGGTTACAACCGTCAACGCGAGCTGCTTCAATAATCTCATGCGAAACCGATTGCAACGAACCGTACTGAATCAAAATCCACTGACCTGCAGCTGTGAAGAATGCCATTAACGAAAGAATAAAAACTAAATTCTGGGTCTGCCAGATTTGCTGGGCTTGGGTGATATGAAGCCATCTGAGAATCATCTTTATCGGGCTGATGGTGGGTTGAAGAATTACATACCAAACCAATACAGCTACTGCACCACTGATGGATGCTGGGACAATGTAAGCCAGACGAACATACTTTTTCCATTTGCCGGCATCAAGGTCTAACATCAATGCCATAGCGAGAACAAAGAACAACATCAGTGGAACAAAGATGGCCATGAAACCTAATACGTGGCGAGCCGCCGGCATAAACCGAAAATCGTGAATGACAATTTTGAAGGCATCCCAGCCGCCATTTTGATTTGTCAATGATTTTTGTGGGACTTCAAAAACTGCCATCACGATCGGAATGAGTCCGAAGCCAATCAAGAATGCCATGTACGGTGCGAGCATTAGATACATCGCAGTATTGCGATATTTATAGCGCTTCACTTTTGCCATATTGGTCTCTTCCCCCGAAATCAAGTACTTCAAAAATTAATGTATAGAAAATCTAGCTCCGCTTGTAGAAGCCAAGTTAGTCACATTGTGACTAACTTGGCTTCTGATTAACGGTCAAACACCTCGCGCAATTAGCTCTTGGTTACTTCGTAACCGAGCTGTTGAGCAAGAGATGAGATATAGCCTGTGAAGGCCGTAATCGCATCTGACAATTTTCCGGAACTGGACAACGCGTTGGCGAAGGTTCCTTCCATTGCGCTGTTTGTGTCATAGCGGACTGGCTTTTCGCCAGAGAAGATCTTTTGTGACTGCTCTAGCATGGCTGGGAATGGATCCGATGCGTAGTAAGGGTCACCAGAGATCTTGGCATGCCATAGTGCATTACCTGGACCATATGCTGGGAAGGTAGGAGCTCCGTGGCTGCCGTCTGGGTTAAGAACACTCACGATGTTGCGCTTGTCGCTCACCATGAATTGTGCGAAAGCCAAAGCTTCCTTAGGGAACTTTGAGTGAGGTGAAACGGTATAAATTCCGCCGCCCCATTCTCCAGAGTAGTTCACAGTCTCACCAGGCCACATAGGCATTGGTGCGGTTGCGATACGTCCTGCTGGTACTGCCCATGACGAGGCTGGGCGAATTACGAATTCGCCGAACCATGATGGTCCAATGGTTGCAACAACTTTGCCGGCCTGTCCGACATCCTTGATGTAACCAGCGTCCCATGGCGCTGTCTTAGAGAGAACACCATTGTCAATCAAAGGTTGGATCATGGTTGCAACTCGGGTGCACTTTGCGGAAGCACCGTTAATAACAACACGAGTTGCTGACTTCTCTTGGTTCAATGGGCATTGTGATGGCCAGAGATAAGAAGAGTAAGCACCTTGGGAACCAAGCGCACCTAAGGAATATCCTGGGTGATTCTTGGCAAGGTCCATACCAATCGCAACAAATTGATCCATAGTCTTAGGAACGGTGTATCCGAAATCCTTGAATAACTTTGTGTCATACCAAAGAACGGTCTGGGCTAAGTCATTCTTAACACACCAGATCTTTCCATCGGCTTTACACCAGTTATTGCCATTTCCGAAACCTTTCCAGAAACTTGCTGGAGCCAAACTATCCAATGCCATTGCATCGTTGATCAAAGGATTACGAAGAACAGCTACGTCATTTGGTGGACCGAATACAACATCTGGCCAGCCTTTTTTGACGCGGTTAAATAATTGAACTTTGTTGACGAGGTCGCTCTGTCCATGCAGTTCGACTTTAACGTCAACCTTGCCTTTCATGATCTGTGCGTAAAGCTTTGCACCTGGTAGACGAGGAGCATCCACCCAGATTGTTATTGAAGGCTTTGCTGCTTGCGCGGCAATCGGTGCAACCATGGTTCCACCGACTACTGCTGCAATTGCAACAGCCATCATTGAGTACTTGCGTTTCAAGTTATCCCCCGTTTCGTTCCTGGTGTCAGCTTTTCCCCTTGCCGACCGGACCAGTTATCAGGAATACTAGAGGTGGAATCATATTTCGTATAGTATTTCGCAAGATATTTCTTCAAGGCAATTTCGTGTCGCACAGGTAAGCCTGAGCCTAGAACGAGCCAATCGGAAGTATTTGGCTCCGATGTTATAAAGACGTTATAGAAGTGGCTACTGAAAGTGAAGGTATCGCTAGGTTTCAGGGAGGAACATTTTGAAGATTACAAATGTCGAAGTAGTACTGGTAGATCGACCTGCCCACTCCCCTGCTTTTGTTTGGCGCTACCGATTGCCCGGATCTGACCCTGCCATAACTGTAGGTTGGCTAGTTATTGAAACTGATGTTGGCATTACTGGTTTTGCAACAGCGCCACGTGGTGTGATTTTAAAAGACTACGTCGATCGTCGTTTTCGAAATGAGTTAATCGGCCAAGATCCATTGCAGCGAGAATATTTGTGGGAACGTGCATGGGAGTTAGATCGCATCGAAAGATTTGCGCCAAATATGGCACACATCGTTGATGTCGCCTTGTGGGATATAGCTGGCAAGGCTGCACAATTACCCGTATATAAATTGCTCGGTGGCTACCGAGAATCAATTCCTGCCTATGCATCCACCGTTACCTATTCTTCTATTGAAGAGTTCTTGGATATTGCCGATCAATGCTTAGCGTTGGGTTATCCGGCGATCAAATTGCATGCATTTGGAGATGCTAAGAAAGACGCACTTCTGTGCACTCAGTTGCGCGAACACGTTGGTGATGAACTTCCTCTTATGTATGACGGATCGGCAGCATTCGATTTACTTGACGCAACTTATCTTGGCCATGCCTTGGATGCCGCAGGATATCTTTGGTATGAAGAACCAATGCGAGAATTCAGTGTTACGGCATACAAATGGCTTGGCGAAAGAGTCCGCGTGCCATTACTACTAGGTGAGGTGACCGACGGTGCCCACATGAGCGCTGGCGACTTTGTCGCCACCGGCGTTGCAAGCGCGCTGCGGACCAGTACCTTCCTTCGTGGTGGTTTTACTGGCGCCATGCGAATCGCTCACCTGGCCGATGCATATCACTTGCGGGCAGAAGTACATGGAATGGGTCTTGAGAGCGCGCATTTATGTATGGCAATCAAGAACAATACGTATTACGAATCCTTAGTGTGGGGTAACCCCACCACGCGCGAAGCTCTAGTGGATGCAAACGGAATGGTTCACGGCCCCAAAGGTCCCGGCGTGGGATATGAAACCCTATGGAGTGAATCAGGCGTTCCCAAAGGTCTGGAAAGGTTCGTGGCATAACTTCATGGCAAACCTAATTACCAGCGTTCGCACCTTTGATGTGCGATTTCCAACATCGACAATGTTGGATGGTTCCGATGCCATGAATGCTGACCCAGATTATTCCGCCGCTTATCTGAAGATCTATACAAACGATCCCCTGCTCACTGGCGATGCCTTGGTATTTACGATCGGCCGTGGAAACGAAGTTCAAAATTCCGCCATCGATATCTTGGCTGCGCAAATAGTCGGAATGGATACTCAACATGCCTTCGATACCATCGGAGACATTGGCCGGAAATTATCTGCGGATAGTCAATTGCGCTGGTTAGGTACAGATAAGGGTGTTTTTCACATGGGAGCTGGCGCAGTCATCAATGCGCTCTGGGATCTTTTTGCAAAAGAACGAAAACTTCCGCTGTGGAAGTTGCTTGCTGACCTAACACCAGAACAAATAGTCGCCGCAATAGATTTTCGTTATATCTCCGATGCCCTCACTCCTAACGAGGCGCTGCAACTATTGCGCAATGCCCAAGATGCAAAAGTAGTCAACGAAGATATTCTTCGCAGAGATGGTGTTCGTGCTTATACGACAACCCCCGGATGGCTTGGGTACGACGATGAGAAAATGTTGCGCTTAACTGCCGAGGCGGTAGCCGACGGATTTACTCTCGTGAAATATAAATGCGGAAAGTCAGTTGAGGATGATCGCCGTCGGCTTGGCAAAGTGCGCCAGCTCGTTGGTCCAGATTTTCGAATTGCGATTGATGCCAATCAAGTGTGGGATGTCAACACAGCTATTGATTGGGTAAACCAATTACAGGAATTTAATCTGGAATGGATTGAGGAACCTACCCACCCAGATGATGTAGTTGGGCATTCGAAAATTGCAGCTGGTGTATCCCCTACCAAAGTGGCGACCGGCGAACATGCGGCCAATCGAATAATGTTTAAACAACTACTTCAACTCAATGCTATGTCGGTCATGCAAATTGATGCCACTCGAGTTGCTGGCGTGAATGAAAATTTGGCCAATATCCTCTTGGCGGCAAAGTACAACATTCCGGTCTGCCCTCATGCGGGTGGAGTCGGATTATGTGAAATGGTCCAACATTTGGCAATGTTCGATGCCATTGCTGTCAGCGGTCATCACGAGCGCAGATTCGTCGAATACGTCCATCATTTGCACGAGCATTTTGTAGAGCCAACCAATGTAGTTTCTGGCTTTTATCAAGCTCCCCAACTTCCTGGATCAGGAGCACATATGCTCGACTCCAGCATTGATCGCTATTTATTTCCCACTGGGCACTATTGGACAGAGGCACTACAACAGAGTGGAGCGCAAAAATGAGCACAGAGTTCGCCGGTCTCACAGCAGTAGTAACAGGTGCTGGTTCTGGAATTGGTCTCGCAGCGGCGAAGGCACTTCATGAATCTGGCGCGACAGTCTTCGGGTTGGACATTCAGGAAGGCGCCATGGCGCCATTTGCTACTTGGGTTCAATGCGATGTGGGCGAAACTGCTAGCGTGCAACGTGCCTTTGAGATTGTTGCTCAATCCACATCAGTCGTAGATGTCTTAGCCAATAATGCCGGAATTGGCGCCGTCGGGACGGTAGCCGATGCCACCGATGATGAATGGACTCGGGTCATGAATATCAATGTGGCTGGAATCGGCAGAGTAACAACGGCGGCGCTACCACTCCTTCGAAATTCTCAATCAGCTTCCATAGTCAATACCTGCTCAATCGCTGCGACCGTCGGTCTACCAAAACGCGCTGTTTATAGCGCCAGCAAGGGAGCAGTGCTTTCGCTAACTCTGGCCATGGCCGCCGATCTAGTAAAGGAAAAAATCCGAGTTAATTGCGTGAATCCAGGTACTGCTGATACCCCATGGGTGGAACGACTCTTGTCCCTTGCAGACAATCCATCTGCCGAGAGGGCAGCACTCGAAGCTAGGCAGCCAATGGGTCGACTTGTATCGGCTCAGGAAGTTGCCCGCGCCATCTTGTACTTAACTAATCCCGCACAAGGCTCGACGACCGGAACAGTTCTTGCCGTCGATGGCGGAATGCATGGGTTACGATTACCGAAATAAAGTCACTGACGACTCTGGCTTCAAATTGGGAGATGATTCTTTGAACAGAGGACCTGCGCAAGCAGTCAAGTCCGGACCAAGGCGTTCGGTGCTTTCGGATGAAACTTATGAAATGGTCAAGGCGATGGTTTTTTCGCATGAGATCGCACCGGGCCAGCGGGTAAATATTGATGCGCTCTCTATTCGACTGGGAGTATCACAAACTCCCATCAGAGAAGCGCTAGCTCGGTTAGAGTCAGATGGGTTGATTGCGAAGGAACCGCTGAAAGGATATTCGGCTACCAACCTGCTCACCGTTAAAGAATTCGACGATCTCTTCAAATTTCGGCTTTTGATTGAACCATGGGCGGCAGAGCAAGCCGCTAAGAATGTTGATGCCGAAGGAAAGGCTGCTCTCAAAGCTGAAATACAAATTGCCAAAGAGGCGCTGAAATTTGACGATGACGGCAAGATTGAAGCCATGACCGAGCACGATGCTCGATTCCATACCTTAATCACTCGAATGAGTGGAAATGAAAATCTCTATCACGCCTTTGAACGCACTCACTGCCATCTACACCTCTTCCGATTATTCGTTGCCAATCAAAAGAATTTGATCTCCGGCCAGGACAGAACCCAATTTGTTCAGGATCTTTTTGAAAAATATTATCAATCTGGATCCGGGCAGTTGGCAATCAAGCAACATCAGGCCATCGCCAAAGCAATCATCACTGGAGATCCAAAACTGGCCAAGCAGAACATGTTCGACCACATTGAATCTTCGTTAAAACGATTTTCACCTGCAGCCGAAGCAGCTGCAGCAAATAGCGAAAAATAATTCAACAAAGTTTGACTTTATTCACTCCTCATTAGGTATGCTTTAATCCTATAGGATTTAGGGGGTCCAATGAGCGACAGTGTTATTTCCAAAATTGAGATTCGGGCATGTAGAGGCGGAGACTCATTAAAAAATCTTGATGCAGTGTCTGCAGTGCAACTGCCAGGCGGCTCGCGTCCAGATTTTACGGTTATCACCATGACCACTACCGATGGTGTGACTGGAACATCTTTTGGTTTCGGTGCATTGGATGCAAAAGCTGCAGCGGCCACGATGTCTCAAGTGAAGCCATTCTTTATGGGGCGTTCTGCCCATGACGCGGCAAAGAATATGAAGGATTTCGAACTCTTTGATCGACGCTGGAATCATGTACCCATTTACTCCTATGCCCCTTTTGATAATGCCTGTTGGGACATCGTTGGCAAAATGGCCCATCAACCTGTCTATCGGTTATTAGGAGCTTCTCGAGAGAAAGTTCCGCTATATGTAAGTTCAATGTTCTTGCCTGGCCCAGAAGAATATGTAGCTCAAGCACTTCAGGTACAAGCATTGGGATACAAGGGCTACAAGTTGCATCCTCCGGGAGACCTTGCTCTTGATATTGAATGCTACCGCCAGGTTCGTGCAGCTGTTGGTGATGATTTCACCTTGATGGCCGACCCGGTAATTAGTTACACATACGAACAAGCCCTCAAGGCTGGGCGCGAACTAGAAAAATTGAATTATCGTTGGTTAGAAGAGCCGCTGCTCGATGTCAATTTCAATGGACTTCGAAAACTCCGCGAAAAGTTGGATATACCTATTTGCGGCACTGAAGTAGTTGCCGGAGCTCATTATTCAACCGCTCATTACATCAAAGAAGATCTAGCCGACATCGTCCGCACCGATGTTTCCTGGCGAGGTGGAATAACCGCAGTCATGAAGACTGCCCATGTGGCTGAAGCCTTCGGAGTCCAGTGTGAATTGCACACAACGATTTATCATGCAATGGAACAAATCCAAATTCACCCTTCCTTGGCCATGGTCAATTGCGAGTTCTTTGAAACGCTCTTCCCCTTTGATGACTTTGAATTTGGCACAACAACCAAACTCAATATCGAGGATGGTTATGTAATGGCACCACAAGGTGAAGGCCTTTGTATTGAATACGATTGGGACTTCATTGATGGGCACACAGTTGAAATTTTATAATTTCAACTGCGAGAGAAAAGTTGAAATTTTATAATTTCA
>JBAXSZ010000048.1:0-11990 GCA_037130455.1 Actinomycetes bacterium
GGCGTTAGATCCGGACCAATTAATCCATAATTGTGTTGGCCGCTCTCAGCCAAATTTGGCTCAACCGAGGTTATGTCACCCAGTTCAGATAAGACCCCGGTGATGAGGCCAAAAGATTCATCGCGACTTTCGCCACTGATCACTATTAAGTCGGCGCGTACCAACTGATCTTCAATGATTTGGCGAAGTTGGAGGTGATTTTCAGCGATGGTGTGGACTCGGTAGCCAGTCGCCCCTGATTCACGAACCGCTGTGGTGAGCATCCACGAATTCGTTTCAAATTCGTCTTCAGAATCTCCCAAGCTTTGGCCCGGTTCGACCAAATCATCGCCCGCCGAGATGACTACTACCCGAGGATGTGGGCGGGAGGGAAGTCGGTCTAGGCCAATGGATGCGGCCAGGCCGATTTGAGTGGAGCGAATTCGTGAACCAGCCCGCAATACGACCTGGCCGCCAGCCAAAATATCTTCGGCCAAAGTTGCCCCGTGGGCATCCAAGAGTGGCATGTCGAAGGGTTCCAGCGGCTTTGAAATGGATAGCAGTTGGTCCAGCAAATCGCTGACTCGACTGTTCATGACTAAACCCTACTTGTTCCTTAAGGTAAACCTATGCACTTGATAGCCCGTCAGAAAGAAGAATTGCGAAATTATTATCGCCGAGAACGCCAGGCACGTTTCATTAGTGCTACTTGGCGAAGAATTTTAGAGAGTCCAGAAATTTGCGCGGCGAATTCCATCGCTTCATATTTTTCGTACGGGTACGAGCCAGAAACGCATGACCTCAATCAATTGATTTTCGATTCCGGCCGAACTATTTACCTACCGCGAATGCTCCCTGATAAAAATTTGGAGTGGATTCAATGGGATGGCGTCACACCAACTTTGACCAAGAAGCAAAAGTTCTTTGAACCGACAGGTCCGGCCCTTGCCGATGATGAGATTAATTCCATTGAGGTAATAATCATTCCGGCGCTGCATGTTGATCGAGATGGAAATCGGCTCGGCCAAGGTGGTGGTTCATATGATCGCGCGCTTGCCAAAATGAGCGGCTGGAAAATTGCCTTAGTACATTCTGGTGAGATGACCAGCGAGCCAATCCCCCACGACATTCATGATCAGAAGGTGGATGCTGCAGCTACCCCAGAATTAATAGTTCGGTTTCATTCTTAACTCTAGTTAAGGCAGGTGGCGAGCCATCACTACGCGTTGAATCTGATTGGTGCCTTCATATATCTGCGTTAATTTTGCATCGCGCATCATTCTTTCGACTGGGTAGTCGCTGACGTATCCGTAGCCCCCCAAAATCTGAACGGCGTCCGTGGTGACTTTCATGGCCACATCAGAGGCAAAGCACTTACATGCCGCCGAGTAGAAAGTTAAGTCCGACTCTTCGCGTTCACTTTTCACAGCTGCCGCATAAACCAGAGTTCTGGCAGCGGCGATATTCATCGCCATATCGGCCAACATAAATTGAATGGATTGAAAGTCAAAGATCGGTTTACCGAATTGTTCGCGTTCGTGTGCATACTTTTTTGCGACTTCATAAGCACCCTGGGCAATTCCCAAAGCCTGTGCTGCAATGGTTATCCGAGTGTGGTCCAAGGTTTTCATCGCTAGAGCAAATCCACTGCCAATTTCTCCCAGTCTTCGATCATCGGAGACCTTGACCGAGTCAAAATAGACTTCCCGCGTCGGGGAACCTCGGAAGCCCATTTTCTTTTCATGTGCACCAAAGGAGACACCAGGGTCGGCCTTTTCCACGATAAATGCGGTAATTCCTTTAGAACCTTTGCTGGAATCCGTGGATGCCAGCACGGTATAAAAATCGGAGAATCCAGCGTTCGAAATCCATTTTTTGCTTCCCGAAATTATCCAACCATCACCATCTCGAACCGCCTTGGTCTTCATTCCAGCAGCGTCAGATCCTGCTTCGGATTCGGAGAGGCAGTAGGAAAATCCCTTTCCGGAAGCCAGCTGGGTCAAATACTTTTTCTTCTGCGCTTCATTTCCTGCAAGAAGAAGTGGCACCGAACCCAATTTATTGACCGCCGGAATTAGCGAAGATGAGGCACACCCCCGAGCAACTTCCTCAATAATTATCGCTACCGCCAAAGCATCTGCTTCTTGTCCACCGTATTGGCTAGGCACATGAGCCGCGGCCATGTCGGCACTTTGCAACGCTTCATAAGCCTCTTGCGGGAATCGAGCTTGCTCATCCACATCGTGAGCGAACGGAACTATTTTCTTTTCGACAAGGGCGCGAATACTTTCGCGCAACTCTTCATATTCCGCAGCGATTAAAAGTTCCATGGCTTAATTAAGTCACCATCCCACGTGCGCGTCTAGTTCTAATCGTTGGGAAATCTTTGATCATGTTGTGCCAGGTTTAATAAAAGTTTGTTGTATTTTGCAAGTTCATCATCTTCACCCATGGCAAGTGCGCGATCAGAAGCACGGTCAATTCGCTTGGCTTCTCGTGAATCATCGCGAGTCCACTGGATAAAGGTGGCGATCAGGGCAATGAGAATTGGAATTTCTCCCATGGCCCAACCGATGGCTCCTCCAGTATGTTGGTCCGCCAACAAGTCAGTAGCCCACGGCCGATGGAGCGAGGCAAAATAACCACCATCTAAAAGAGTGCTAGATGACATTAGTGCGATTGAGAAAAATGCATGAACACTCATGGCACCAAAAAGCATTATGACTCGGACCAAGTGAGGAACTTTTTGCGGGTTAGGGTCTACTCCCACAATTACATGGAAGAAGAGGAACCCGGAGAGTATGAAGTGAATATTCATTATCAAATGACCACTGTGACTTTGCATCAGCGTTCCAAAAAGTGGCGTCATATAGAGCAAGAAGAGCGAGCCATCAAAAATCGTGAGTGCCACTAACGGGTTAGTAATAGTTCGGGCATAACGTGAATGCAAGAAGGCTAGGAGTGTTGCCCTAACACCGCGTTCGGTCGAAGTTCGTCCAATGGGAAGTGTTCGTAACGCCAGCGTGATGGGAGCACTCAAGACAAAACCGATCGGTGCCATCATTCCCAGAATCATGTGGCCGATCATGTGAAGAGAAAAAGAAAAATGGGAGTAGACACCGATACCGCCACTGGTGGCGTAATCCGCGCTGGCAACGCCAAGGATGAATGCAACAGTTCGACCTACGGGCCACTTATCGCCCCGCCGCGACAACACCACGACGCCCTTTATGTATAGCGCAGTTGCAAGAACTAGGAACCCCAAAAATGTGCCATCGGGAATGTAGGTCCACCACAACCGCGAAAGATTGGGCGCTGCCGGCATTGCCAAACCCGTGAGATTTAAAACTGGATCCAGTCCTGCGATTTCAGAGGCTTTACTAATAGGTGGCGCCGAAACTGATAGCCATCCACCGATGACCACGGTTATTACCATGACAAATGCTTCAGCAGAAATTAATTGGAAGACCGAAACCGAATCTCTAGCTTTGGCGGAATAATGAGTTCGATAGCGATAACCAAACCCGATCAAAATCGCCATTAAGACCACTTTGAGAATTACTAGCACTCCGTATAACGAATTCCATCCGGCCAGGAAATTCAAACGCGTCCACGCATTTGCCACACCGCTAATTGCCACAATGATTGAACACCACAAGGCCATGGAACTAAAACGCGGAAGACTTTGTGCACGCTCGCGTGGCGCGATAACTAAAAGCCCCATCAGGCCACCAACCCAGAGTGAGATCGCAAGGACGTGGAAAAAGAGCGAGCCAATTGCTAGGCCATGATTACCAGAACTACTGGAGTGACTTTGAAAAATTGGAATCACAAATGCAAAGAGAGTGGCGGCCAAGAGGAGATTGCTTCCACCGGTCTTGTTAATTCTTCCAACTAGACCCACCAGCAATGCGGCTACCACGAGCTGAATTAGATAGCTGTGCCCGATGCCAGTCTGCAGCAGAAATGATTTCATGGTCGTTGGATCCAAGGCGTCGCCAATGGAGATTGCTAATAAATTCGCCAGTTCTAAAACTATGTTTCCGATAACGCAAACGAACCAGACCAACGAGGCAAAGCGAAGGAGAGTTCGAACCCGCATTCCTTCTGCCGTTAACGAACCATGCCGCTCCTCAATCAAGAATGAAATAGCGAAGAGCAAACCGATAACTAATATTCCGCTGGCAAGACTGAGATTTTTTACAATGGGAATCAATATTTCGACCACGACATTGTTGTGGGGAATTTCAACCTGCGACGAGAAGAACACTTAAATATTCCTACTTTCGCTTTCGCTGCTTTTTCCCGCCTTGAACCAGGCGAATCGCGTACCAAATTAAGAGAAGGAAGACCGCTACTGCCGCAACCAGGAGTCCGTAGATCAAGGTGTCCGTGGAATTATTTGCAGTCGGCACGACCTCAGCCGATGTGGAACTTGGCGTGGCCGTTGGAGAAGTCACCGCGACTGGCGCGTTGTAGGTAAAGGTGTAGGTTCCAGAAATTGGATCATCATTTTGAGCGAACAAGGTGTAATTGACGGTATAAACGCCGGTGCTGGTCAGATTCTTCATTCCCACGATGGCAGTTACATCGTTGATCGTGATGGAACCATCGTCGACCCGATTCCCCATGGAATCACTGACCGTGAGGGTATTTCCCTGATCAATCAAGGAAGAAGAGGTAGTCACCGAAACCGTGTTCGGAGTGACCGAGATTGTGGTGCCAGAGGCGGGATCGGTCGCCAAAACCGCATTGGCAAAGGCAGCCGATGGCGTGAGTGTGAGAAAAAGGCCAAGGAAAATGGCGGCCAGGCGCTTCATAGGCAAACCCTCTCGATTAGAACGAATCCGTTCACCTCTTTAGACTACTGCTCATGCCGACCTATCAATATGCCTGTAATGCTTGTGGTCACGAGTTCGAGCTGGTCCAATCCTTCAGTGAGGATGCCATCCGAATCTGCCCTGAGTGTCAAGGTGAGGTTCGTAAGGTCTATTCAAATGTGGGAGTTGTCTTTAAGGGTTCTGGGTTCTACAAGACCGATTCCCGAACAAGTTCGCCTTCAACTCCAAAGGTGGAAACGGCAAAGCCCGCGACAACACCGGCACCGGCTTCCGAATAATTCTTAGCGCATCACCCGTGATGCGGAGGTTTGTCCGCCGCAATTTCTCGATCTCGGCGATCATCTCGGTCATAATCAACTTCATCTGAGGTCAACTGCGGCAGGAGTTTTGAAGGCGGCGCAGCGGTTTTTTTCACCTGTCCCATCAACGAAATCGATACCGTGTCCAGCAACGGATAGACCGCATCGGGAGGCAGCAAGCCATCCAGAATTAATGTGGCCACACCATGAATAGCCGACCAGACCATGATTTCGGCGTTGGGTCGAATCTTGGGATCCACGCCACCAGCTGCGGCCAATTCATCTAGACCTGTCACCAGTAGGTTCCAAGCGCGATTTTCTTTTCGCAACGCACCTTCCATATCTGCCGCAGCTACTGGATCCACGCAGAGCGGACCAAAGCAGAGACGAAATAGATGTGGGTTTGCCTGCGCGAATTCCACGTAAGCCAAGCCCAAGGTTCTTAACCGAGCGCTTGCTGCAGCTAACGATTTCCCTGGGTGGGCGAGTAAGGCGCTCTCTTGAAAATCTGCGATGTCATCAAAAACAATTCTTCCCACCGCCGAAAGTAGCGCGATGCGATCGGAGAAGTGGTGATAGACCGCTGAAGGACTTACGCCCAGGCTGGCCGCGACTTCACGCATGGAAACTTTATCGGCACCTTGCTCGGCCACGAAGATGCGAGCCTGCGCCAAGAGCGCAGCCTCAAGGTCGCCGTGGTGGTACCCGGCTTTGCCGACCTGAGATTGCGTGTGGGCCATGGTTGCAGTATCGCGCTAAACTTGACACTGTTCAAATCACCACGCATAATCTGAGCATTGTTCAGATACCTGTAGGGGGAAACCGATGTTTGAAAAATTTGGAGCGTTGCTCGTTCGCCGCAAGCGGACCATCTTGGCCCTGTTCGTCGTGGCTGTTATTGCTGCTGGCGGAGTTGGGTCTTTGGTCATAGCCAGGCTCGATAGTGGTGGCTACTCCGACCCCAAGAGTGATTCGGCCAAAGCCGGGGTCTATCTCAAAGAGACCTTCAAAGTAAAAGACCCCGCAGTAATCATGGTTATCGACTCCAACGCCGCCGTAACAGATCCAACCGTTACCGCCAATGCGGCAGCTCTGGAAAGTTTGATCGGCGCCGAGACTGGCGTTTCAAAAACCCTCTCTTATTGGTCTGCGGGAAATGCGCCCGTTCTTGCCAGCAACGATGGAAAGGCTGCCTACCTTTTCGTTTACGCAAAGGCTGCCGATGCATTGAAGGCAAAAGATTTAGGAAAGATTCTTCAAGAAAAATATGATGGCACCTATAAAAATCTCACCGTTCACGTAGGCGGAATCGCAACATTTAACTACGCGGTAAGTACCAAGATTTCCAAAGACTTAGCTCTTGCCGAAACAATCTCCATTCCACTTACCTTCATTTTGTTAGCCTTCGTTTTCGGAGGATTGATTGCTTCTGCTATGCCACTAGTTGTTGGAATCAGCGCAATTTTGGGATCACTTCTCATTCTTTATCTGATCAGTTTGTTTACTGGTGTCAGCATTTTCGCGCTCAACTTGGTCACAGGTATGGGACTTGGATTGGGAATCGACTACGCGCTTTTAATTGTGAACCGATTCCGCGAAGAACTTCATGCCGGAAAATCGGTTGAAGAATCAATCGTTAAAACTGTAGCGACAGCCGGACGAACCGTTTTCTTCTCTGGTGTGACCGTAATGATCACTCTGGCATCGCTCTTGTTCTTTCCGCAGATGTTCCTCAAATCATTTGGTTACGCAGGCGTCACCGTTGTCGCAATGGCAATTTTAGGTGCATTAGTTCCACTTCCAGCGATCTTGGCGCTCCTAGGCACTCGCATCGACAAAATCGTCGTTCGACGAAGTGCGATTACTCCGAAAGAGGATGGCAGATGGGCACAAACAGCTCGTTTCGTGATGCGCCGACCGGTTGCTGTGGTTGTTCTTTCATTAACAATCCTTGGAGTGTTAGCCGCTCCGATTCAAAATATTGTTTTCTCGCAAGTTGATAGCAGAGTACTTCCAGCCAGCAATAAAGCTGCCATTGCTTCCCAAGTGATGGTGGATAAATTTCCTGGTCAAGAAGGAAATCCCATCGAAATCGTTATTCCTGGTGGCGCAAATAAAGTTGCCGAAGTTACCGCTTACGCGCAACAAATTTCACATCTTCCAGGCATCGCACATTTGGGGCAGAAGGAAGTTGTTGGCAGCGACCTTCGACTTACTGCCATTCACACCATGGGACCACGAACCCCAGCTGCGGAAAAAATGATCAAAGCACTTCGTGCGATTACAGCTCCACAAGGAACTTTGATCGGTGGAGTAGCAGCCGACTATGCAGATAGCCAAGCCGGAATTGCAAAAACTCTTCCGTTGGCTCTGGGCTGGATTGCAGTTGGGGTCTTACTACTTCTCTTCATGTTTACTGGGTCCATCATTCTTCCCATTAAAGCCATGTTGTTGAATGTCATCTCTTTAACCGCGACTATGGGAGCCATAACCTGGATCTTCGTAGAAGGTCATCTGGGATTCTTGGTTGGAAAATTTACTGTGACCGGGTCTTTGGATACCTCCATGATCATCTTGGTTTCAGTAGTGACCTTTGGGCTATCCATGGACTACGAAGTCTTCCTTCTTTCGCGTATCAAGGAAGAGCACGAAGCCGGTAGCACCAATATCGAATCCGTGGCCACCGGGTTACAACGTTCTGCCCGAATCATCACAGCAGCCGCACTTCTCCTGGCCATCGTATTTGCGGCATTTGTGACTTCTGGAGTTACCTCCATCAAGACCTTGGGCTTTGGTGTGGCCTTCGCGATCCTGCTAGATGCCACTTTGGTTCGGGCGCTGTTGGTGCCTGCCTTAATGCGCCTCTTTGGTGAACTGAACTGGTGGGCACCTACAGCGCTAAAACGCTTCACCATTTCACACTAGCCAAATTGGCTTCGGCCATAACATAGGCTTACCTTCTACACGTCGGAAGGTGAATTTGTGGATCTGATAGTCACGCTGCAGTGCCATGACCAGCCCGGAATTGTTCACGCAATGACTTCGGCGATCTTGGCCTGCGGCGGAAATATCATCGAGAACCAACAATTCACTGATCCGGAGACCAATGTCTTTGTGATGCGAACCAGATTTGAAACTCAAATCTCTTTAGCTGAAGCGCAAGCCATGCTGGCTGCGGAGTTGGAGCACTTCCATCCCAAATTATTGATCCGAGACTTTGAAACACGTAAGAAAGTTCTGGTACTAGTCACTACCGAAAGCCACTGCCTTCGAGAATTACTTTTCTTGAAAGAACTAGATGAACTTCCAATCGATATTTCATATGTCGCTTCCAACCATCTGGCCCTCAAAGAATTGGTGGAATCGCACCAATTACCATTCGTGCATTTGCCTATTGCCGCGATTGGTAAAGAAATGGCCGAGAAAGATCTACTCAAGATCATCAATGAACACAAGATCGATTTCGTCGTCTTGGCCAGATACATGCAAATCCTGTCACCAGATTTCTGCAATCAACTGGAGGGAAGAATCATCAATATTCACCACTCCTTTCTTCCTGGCTTCAAAGGCGCCAAGCCCTATCACCAGGCACATTCGCGCGGTGTAAAAATAATTGGTGCAACAGCTCACTTCGTTACCGCTGATTTAGATGAAGGTCCCATTATCGATCAGGATGTTGCCCACGTTTCTCACGCTCATTTACCCGACCAATTGATCTCTCTTGGCCGCGATATTGAACGCCGAGTCCTGGCTCGGGCAGTTCGCCTCTTTGCCGAAGATCGTATTTTTATCGTCGGACAGCGAACCATCGTATTTAATTAATAATTATTCTTAAATAATTTCTGGTTACACCAAAAAGTTTCTAAATTAACTGACTTGGCTTAGGACTTAATGATTCGCGTTTTTCCCACGAACTGTCCGTACCGATTGGAAATCCCAAAGTGAGAGAGTTAAAAGAATCATTGAAAACCCAAAGAGCAGATCTTCGATCGGGGCTCCAAAAAATCGCTGGCCAATGATTTCCGAAGGAGAGTATTGGACGATATTTCTGGAAGTGAGCCACCAGTTGGTCAATAACTGAAAAGGAAATATCAGTCCATAGGTCAGCCAATAAATTCCACGTGTGATCATGGCGGTCCGAAGCACAAAAAGATCGATCAATATGGCCACGACGACTGCATCCATAGCAATATCAGAGTAGATCATTGCTCGTCCCGCTTTTGGTTCCAACCGGTTATTTTAAGCAGGCTTAGATAACTTAAAATAATTGTCAGCGGTACAACGATGAAAAAGAGAAGCTCCTCGACCGGAACTTTAGGAAGGACATCAAAGTTTACAATCTGACGAGCGTCAAAGAACCAGCTCTTCTTGGCGATGGCCCACGCATCCCAACTGAGATAGATAATGACGATGACAATCTGGGTTCGAATTAAATTCCGCCACTGTTTGCCAATGTGAAGACGAAACCCCAGGTTGATACTAAAGGCGCATATCGCAACAAAAGTGATGACGACAAGGTAACTCAGGTGTGACATAACACTTCAACTCCCATTCTCAAAGATATTGAAATATCGTTGGGATATGAAGGATGCGCTGCCGAGCTTATATTCGTGGATTGAACGCTTTTCACGCATAGCCCTGCTTGCCATCATATTAATCGTGGGACTCCTTCGTTTAACCAGGATCGAAATAAATTTATCGGCTCAAATTACCATCGCAATCGTGGGTCTGCTTATTGGCATTCCACACGGCGCCATTGATCATCTCGTTTCAATTCCTGCAATTCCGCGCGCCCGTTTCTATCTCTATATCGTCGCCTACGTCACCATCGCAGTGATCGCTGGCTGGATGATCGCAACCTGGAATCTGGGCGGATTTCAATGTGTGGTCGTTATGAGTTCGCTCCACTTTGGATTTGGTGATGCTTCGTTCCGAAATGAGTGGCGATCAATTTCACTGGTGCAAAAAAGCCCCTGGTTCATCGTGTGCATCTATGCAATCCCAGCCGGATTTGTCCCGGTTATTCTTCCGCTCACCGATTCGCGTTCTGGCAGCGCATTGCAGCGAATCCGCCCAACCCTCCAAGGCTGGGCTGGATCAGAGGTGGACCTACTCCGAAAGGCAACCTTGGTCGTTGCAATCGCAGCGTTTCTCGCTCTCCTGATCAGTAAGAATTTTGGCTTCGCTATCGATTTACTTCTCCTTGGCTCACTGGCACTGATTACACCACCTCTTGTCGCATTCGCCGCCTATTTTGGGTTCTGGCATGCAGCCCGGCATACGGCTCGATTAGTACCAAAATTGGCCAGCGCTCGCGCCTTCGCAGCCAGTGGTAAACCTCTGCTTGCCATCAAAGGCGCGATTACCCCCGGCCTCTACGCGATTGTCGGCACGATTGTCCTAGCGATGGGTTTGATGCTTTTGGATCGGCACAATTTCGCCTCCGGTCTGCTCTGGTCAACTTTGGTGGTCATTTGGGCTCTCACCGTTCCCCACATGATCACGACAGCGCGCTTTGACCTGCGAGCGATCAATAGATAGTCAGATATTTCGGGCAATTCTGCTTTTTTTTAAGAAATATCTCAAAAACATCATTTTCAAGTGGCGCGATGCTCATTTAATCTGAACAATCTACGAAACGATTTGGAACGCCGAGCCATCTCGGGTCCCCCGCTCCACTCGACTAGCTTGGAGGATTAATCTCGATGCTACAACTTTCAAATGGGCAATGGAGCTCGATGTACAACATCTTCTCCTTTGGCCTTATCTCAATGCTTGCAACAACTGTTTTCACTCTAGTAAGCCAGTCACGAGTACTTCCCAAATACCGCATCGCACTTGTGATGTCTTCGATGGTTACGTTTATCGCTGGATATCACTACTTCCGTATCTTCAACTCATTCACCGAATCATCAATGAAGAACGCAGTTTCCGTTGGAACTGCACAGGGATCTTTCAATGAGGCTTATCGCTACATTGACTGGATTCTGACCGTTCCTCTCCTTCTGGTCGAAGTGATTGCCGTTCTTGCCCTGGCTAAAGAAGCATCAAAGTCGTTGATCGGCCGTTTAGTTCCTGCCTCCGCCGCAATGATCATCCTTGGTTACCCGGGCGAGATCTCAAGCAGCAATGGAACAAAAATCCTCTTCGGAATTCTTTCAACAATTCCGTTCCTCTACATTCTTCAGGTTCTCTTCGTAGAACTGACGAAGTCTTTAGATCGTCAACCAGAGGGAGTGGCCGCAACCGTGAGCCGACTACGCCTTCTGTTGATTGGTACATGGGGCGTTTACCCAATTTCCTACCTGCTACCGATTTTGATCAAGCACCCTTCTGCTGCACAAGCTGCAGATCTCTTTACTGGACGTCAGATCGGTTACACCATCGCCGACGTTTTGGCTAAGTGCGTTTTTGGTTTGACTATCTTGAAGATCGCTCGGATGAAGTCGGCAGCTGAAGGAATGGCTGACGCTCACTAAGACGATTAATGCAGAAGGAAAAGGGGAATGGCCAGCAAGGCTCTTCCCCTTTTCAATTGCGCTACTTTCTATGAGAGGCTCGACCTATGAATAACTACCGCATGTGGGCATATTCCATGATCGCCGTTGGCGCTATCAATTGGGACTATCAACGTCACAATCAACATGTCGTCGCACATAGTCTCTTGATCATCATTCCCGGACTCATTTTGTTAGGAACTACATTTATTCCTGCCGGTGTGGCGCTATTAGAGAAGAAAACAATACGAATCGCGTGGATGGTTGTTGGCGTTGCTGCATTAATTTATGCCTTCACCAACAAATAAAAAAGAAAGGCACTGGTGTCCCAGGCCGGAGTTGAACCGGCGACCTACCGCTTAGGAGGCGGTTGC
>JBAXSZ010000049.1:0-11320 GCA_037130455.1 Actinomycetes bacterium
TTGAATGGCCTGATTTTGATCACTGCCGAACGCATGAGTGGTTCACATCGTCAATACGGCAATCCCGATATTGCAATTGCCGAACGAATATCAATTCGACAAGCGCTGGTTGTTGGCGTTGGACAGAGCGCTTCGCTTTTCGCTGGCATCAGTCGCTTCGGAATTACCATGAGTTTTGGATTGTTGCGTGGATTGAGTCGATCCATCGCTTCGGACTTTGCTTTCTTATTAGCATTTCCTGTTATTTTCGGAGCTTCACTTTTGAAGCTTCCTAAATTGGCCAATGCAGATTTACACGGAATGGTTGGTCCGATTTTGGTGGGATGCCTAGTTTCTTTCATTGGGACATATCTTGCGGTTAAATTCCTTGTTCGCTGGTTTAAAACAAATACCTTGTATCCATTCGCAATCTATTGTTTACTAGTAGGGATCGTTTCCGTACTTCGATTCGGAGTATTTAATTAATGTCCTCTGAACCACAGCAGCCACGAGTTTTGGTGGCGATCCTGGCCAAACAAAAAGGTCTGGTTTTAGACTTTTTCTTAGAAACGCTACTTAGTTGGGATTATCCGAAGGAGCGAATTCATCTATACGTAAGAACAAATAACAATACTGACGATACGGAAGCGATCTTAACAAGGTGGCTAAATCTCAACGGCCATCTCTATTCCGGGGTCACCTTCAATTCTCAAAATGTATCCTCCAATATCGAGCAGTACGGCGTTCATGAATGGAATCAAGCACGGTTTTCGGTACTGGCGAAGATTCGTCAAGAAAGTATGCTGGAAACGCTTAAACAAGATTGCCAATACTATTTTGTGACCGACCTGGACAATTTCTTGTTGCCTCATACCCTCTCCAAGCTGGTCAGTCGCCAACTTCCCATAGTGGCACCATTGTTGCGTTACGCACTCAGCAGTGCAGAGTTCCCAGATTCGCAAGGTTCGCCAGACGCAGATGCATACCATTACGTATATTCTAATTATCACAATATTGTGGATCCCAATGGTTACTATTTTGAAAACCAAAACTATTACCGGATATTGGAACGTGAAATTATTGGAATGATTAAAGTGCCTTTGGTTCACTGCACCTACTTGATTGAGGCGAAATATATTTCACAACTTTATTACAGCGACAATTCAGAACGTCATGAATATGTGATTTTTGCCCACTCCGCACGCAATGCGGGAATAGATCAATATTTAGATAATTCTCAAGTCTTTGGCTGTCTTACCCTGGTAGAGAATGCCCCTGCATCACGGAATTACCTTGAGAATTTGAAAGCACGGAGTTGAAAATGAAGGCGCCAAAGAAGTATGTGGTGCACGTCGAATCCCAAAAGGATCGCAAGACAGAATTCGAAGCAAATAATAAGCACGTTTCTGAGATTCACTGGACTTACGGCCTTAAGGGAGTCGAGCTCAATTTGCCACGACTTCTTTTGGATGGCCTAATCACTCCCGAACTTTTTAACAAAGTCTCTGAAGAAAATCCACGGAAACCATTTGCGCCTAATGTTATTGCGAATGCTATGTCACATATTGAATTGTGGGAGTTAGCTGCATCATCAGGTGATCCGGTTACGGTAATGGAAAATGATGCCGTTCTTTCGACGCAATTCGAGAGCGAGTCGGTTCGGCTTATTGAGGCTAATCCACAGTTCGACATCATCCAGTGGGGTTGGAATTTCGATGGATTTCTTGATGTTTATTTGTTAGATAAGACATTGGGCCCTACCCGGATTGTCACCAACCAATATTCGATTCAAGGCAAGACTGATATCTTTAAGTCCTTTGAATCAGATCGAAATCTGATACAACTTTCCAGCACTTGGGGTACTCATTGCTACACAATTTCGCCCGGTGGCGCCGAGAAGTTATTGGCTTTGACGCTACCGCTTTCCAATACAGCGGTTCATCGCTCTGACCTCTTTCAGTTTTATTACCCTACAACTATTGATGGTGTAATGAACCGGTTCTATCCGCACTTAAATGCGTACGTGTGTGTGCCCCCGCTCTCATTAGTTGAGAACAATAAAACAGGATCAACCCTTCAAGGGCAATCCAAGTAATTCTTGGGCTATTAAGGGTTTCCCTCCCAAAGTGCCATCTCATCGCGCAGTGAATCCAACCCCATCGGCCCGATCTTTAAGGCATAGGAATGGAAATTTTTCAGTGAGAAACTTTCGCCTAAGCGCACTTTCGCCGCTTCTCTAATTTCGAGCCAATACTTCTCTCCCAACTTGTAGGAGATCGCCTGACCCGGCCAACCCAAATAACGTTCCACTTCACTGCGGGCCATAGCCGGAGTTTGTAGCGCTTTTTCTACTAGTAAATTAAATGCCGATTCTGCATTCCATACTTCGCCATTTTCATCCAGGTACCCAAGGTGCATTCCTATGTCCACCACGATTCGTGCCGCTCGGAGCGCTTGTCCGGCTAAATAGCCCATTTCAAATGCTGGGTCTTCAAAAGCACCTAACTCATTCATAAGTCGCTCGGCATAAAGTGCCCAACCTTCGCCATAACCGCTGGTCCAGGCTTCGGTGCGCTGAAACCGAGATAGACGATCTTTCTCCAAGATCGCGACACCAATCTGTAGATGATGCCCAGGGATTGCTTCGTGGTACCAAGTTGATGCGATATGCCAGAAATTAAATGATTCTTCACCCAAGGTTGGATACCACGTAGTGCCTGGCCTGGAAAGATCTTCGCTGGGGGAAATGTAATACGGTGCAGCGGCTGTGCCTTCTGGAGCAATTCTGGCATCGCAAAATTTAATCCGTGGATCTATCTCAAAATAAATTCCATCTAATTTGGAAATTGAAGCTTCGGTAAATTTTAAAAGTTCTGCAACCAGTGCCGCTTCACCTTCAATTCGATGCATCGGCGAATTTTCCAAATGTTCTGCGACTTCTGCCAGCGATTGCGCTTCGGGAACTAAGGTCCGAGCAATTTCCCACATGCGAGCATTGATTCTTGCCAGATCAGCCCTACCCCAGTCGTAGGTTTCGCGTAAATCAATGGTTGCCCCGGAATAATAACGAGCCCACTTTAAATAGCGCTCTTCTCCTACGCCATCGGCCTGGCTGGACCTGGGAGCATGTACTTCGCGAAGCCAGTCACCCATTTCTTTGCAGGCAACTTCAGCTGCTCGGGCCGATAAATGCAACTCTGGATAACGACCTTCTGGATCGATCGATTGGGCGAACTCTGAATAGGAACCTTGGCTATGGGTAAGTAACTGATCAGCAACTCCCAGCACTTGTCGTTTCGATGTTCGCGCGCCAAGGTCATAGGTATATTCCACCAGCGATTTCCAAGAGTTCAGCGAGGAATCTACAGCTGCCAACCGAGCAGCTACATTAGCTATTTCCGTGGGCGATTCCGTGGGCATCAACGAAAAGGCTTCGCGGATGGAGCCGGCCGGCGAACTGATTACGCTGAAAGTGGCATACCGTTCCAAGGATGCGTGAAGATCCAACTTAGATTCAATCCGTTCAGATAGGACGAATTTTGCGATTCGGTCGATCTCGTCTTGGGGATCTAATTTCACCAGTCGGGCCAGCACATCTTTGAGGTACTCCGCGGTGCGCTCGGCATGAGCATAGGAATAGTCATCCAACTGCCCATCAAAACCGGTAATCCCCAGATTTGAAGCCAAAATAGGACTTAACTCGGCACATTTTTGGATAAATTCATCAGAAATGTCGAAAATTGGTGAGCGAGAAATATTCATCCCATATATATAGCATCTTTAGGGATCTTCTTCGCTACTCTGCACCTCTGCACCTCTGTACCGAGAGTGACCGTCGTTCCGCCGCAGGCGGGTAAAAGGAGAATCATGAAAAAAAGAATTGGCTTAACCAGAATTACCCTAATCGGTTTAACTAGCTTTGGCCTTCTTTTCGCCACTGCCGGGATTTCTAATGCATCCGCAAATTTATTCATGAAGATAGATAACCTTCAAGGTGAAACTCAAGTACAAGGTCGACAAAACCAAATTGAGTTAAATAGTTTCTCCTTGGGAATCTCAGCAGATTCCTCTTTCTTGAAAGGATCCCAAGCCGCTGTCGGTAAGCCTTCTTGGGGAAGTGTCAACATATCGAAAGATTTCGATTCTGTTACCCCCTCAACTATGCAAAATTTAATTAGAGGCGTCAGCTTCAAAAGCATAGTCATTGAAGCCACAAAATCAACTGGCGGTGCAGCACCTCAAACGTATCTTCGCTATACCTTCACAGATGCTTTTATTACTGGTGACTCAGTTAACATTGATGACTCTGGAGCAACTAATGAAAGCCTCAGCTTTGTCTACAAGACCATGAAGGTTGAGTACTTCAAGCAAGGCATAGATGGCAAACTTGCTACACAGCCGATTAAATTTGGTTGGGATATCGCGCAGAACAAGCAGAATGATGCCTAAGGAATAGGTACTAAGCCTCAAAAGAACGGGTGGTCGAACTAATGCCACCCGTTCTTTCTTTTCAATTAGTTAACCTTAAATTCCTCTTCAGGTGCGAGTACTCTGACCCGCATGAAATATAAAAACTTAGGTCGTTCTGGTCTGTCCGTGAGTCGGCTTTGTTTGGGAACCATGAACTTTGGTCCGCAAACCGATGAAGCAACTTCCCACTCAATAATGGATTCCGCGCTATCACATGGAATAAATTTCTTTGATACTGCAAATAGGTACGGTGGCCCGAAATTTGGTTGGACCGAAGAAATCATTGGTCGTTGGTTTGCCCAGGGTGGCGGGCGCCGGGAGAAGGTAGTCCTGGCAACCAAGCTCTACGGCGAGATGAATGAATGGCCAAATAATAAATGGCTTTCGGCTTTAAATATCCGCCGATCTGTTGATGCCAGCCTTTCCCGAATGCAGACCGAGTACATCGACTTGTATCAAATGCACCACATTGACCGCACTACCCCTTGGGAAGAAATCTGGCAGGCAATGGAAGTTTTGGTTGCCCAAGGCAAGATTCTCTACGTGGGCAGCAGTAATTTTGCTGGCTGGCATATTGCGCAAGCACAGGGCGCTGCTGCGCCTCGAAATTTCATGGGCTTAATCTCGGAACAATCTATTTATAACTTAGCAATTCGGGATATTGAAAGAGAAGTCATCCCGGCATCCTTAGAGTATGGCTTAGGGGTTTTGCCATGGTCACCACTCAATGGTGGGCTTCTTGGCGGCGTATTGAAGAAAGAGCGAGACGGCAAGCGCAGACTTGAAGGCCGATCGAAAGAAACGTTGGACCGAGTTCGCGATCGCGTTGAATCGTATGAGAATTATTGTGGCGAAATTGGTCACGAACCAGGCGATGTGGCGTTGGCTTGGTTGCTACATCAACCAGCAGTGACCGCTCCCATCATTGGGCCTCGTACCCAAGGCCAACTAGATGGCTCGCTTCGGGCCTTGAATGTTGAATTATCCAACGAACAGTTAGCCAAACTTGATGAGATTTGGCCAGGTTATAAAACCTCGCCGGAAGATTATGCCTGGTAGAGCTACCAAAATGAGAGTGCGGATGCGGTCCAGTGTTTTACTGATCGTATTCGCACTGCTTGGGTTAACTCTTTCAACCAATGTCACCGAAGCCGCGAACAAATACCCGCATACTTCATTTGTCGTTGATACCAAGCGTCCCGCAACAGTTTATCCTCCTGCCTCTTATAAAGGTCCAGCGCCAATCTTGATCTCCTTGCACGGGTATACCAGCAGTGGTTCTGGCCAGGAGAGTTATATGAAAATGAAATCCGAAGCCAGCAAGCGCGGTGTCATTTACGTCCTGCCAAATGGCACAAAAGATGGTGCGGGAAATGCCTTCTGGAACGCCGGCAATTCTTGTTGTAATTTCTTTGGTTCCACAGTGGACGATGTAAGTTATGTGATGGGCTTAATTAATCAAGTCAATGCCAAATACCCTGTGGATCGCAAGCGAATCTATATCATGGGGCATTCCAATGGCGGTTTTATGACTTACCGATTGGCATGCGAACGTTCGAAGGAAATTGCCGCGGTTGTGATTTTCTCTGGTTCGGTAGACGTGGCGCGACCTAATTGCAAACCAATTCCAATTAGTGTGCTCCATATTCATGGATCCGCCGATACCACTATTTCAACTAGCGGGGCCCAACTCACCAGCAATTCCAGTGTTTTTGCCAGCGTAGCTAATAACTTAGCCTTCTGGAGCACTGTGGATTCGTGTGGAAAGACCGACCCACTTCCGAATAAGAGCTCGAGTCTGGACTTAGTTTCCGACCTAGCTGGTTCGGAAACGTCTACATACAAATTCATTTGCTCCACCAAAGCATCTTTGGAGTATTGGAATATCGAAGGTGGGTCGCATGTGCCCAACCTAAACTCCACTTGGGCGCCAAGGATTTTTGATTTTCTCCTTTCTCAACACAAATAGGGAAATCACATGGGGGCTAACCCTTATTAGGTGAAACTTTCCTTGATTCGCAAGAAAATTACTTGATAATTTATACATGACTGACCTAATGATCAGAGAAGCGCAATTGGAAGATGTTCCACGAATCGCCCAAGTTCACGTAGAAACTTGGCGTGATGCATATTTGGGAATCATCCCCGACACCTACCTGCAGAGTCTTTCGATAGACAAGCGGGCTGAGATATGGGAAATCAACTTGCGCAATCAACATCCTAAGTCCCACACGTTGGTGGCCGAACTTGATGGTCAGATCGTTGGTTTTATTGGGGTTGGCGCATGTCGGGATGAGGAGTCAACAACCAGCCATGGTGAAGTTTTTTCTATCTACGTCGATTCAGATAAACAGGGTTTAGGTATTGGAACTCGAATGCTCAATCAAGGGTTAGAGTTTCTTAAGAATGAGAATTTTTCTAGAGCCTCACTCTGGGTTTTGGCTGGAAATGAATCTTCACGGTTCTGGTACGAATCCCGTGGTTGGCGTCGAGATGGAAAAGTGAAATCCGAACATCGTGGTGACTTTGACTTAATAGAAATTCGCTACGTTTTACATTTCTGATTCTTAGATTTTAATTATTGTAATTCCGGCGCTTTTGTTAAAGGCAAAATTTTCTAATGCGAGCGCGCCCTCTTCCAAGGAAACGACGCTTTCTATCAGTGAATCGGGTTTAAGTTTTCCCGAAATAATTAACTCCAACATCTCTGGATAATCTTGCGCAGCCATACCGTGTCCACCTAAGAGATCAAGTTCGTAGGCTATTACGCGAGCCATCGGGATGGCACTTCGTCCTGATGCAGAAGGAAGTAGACCTAATTGCAGATGTCGACCTCTTCGTTTCAAAGAAAGAATCGCGGTCGATGCGATTTCTTCAGAACCCAGAGCATCAATAGATATATCAGCACCGCCTTGGGTGAGTAGATCGATCTGATTCAAAGCATCTTCTCGTGAACTGTTCACCACAAGATCAGCCCCAATCTCTTGCGCCTTCATCAGTGCAGCGTCGGAAATATCTACGGCGATAACGACTGCCCCCAAAGCTTTGGCAATCATGATGGCGGAAAGGCCGATACCACCACAGCCAAAGATCGCTACCGTCTCTCCAGGTTGAATATTGGCTCGCTTTGTGAGCGCTCGAAAAGAGGTGGCGAATCGACATCCTAAACTCGCGCCGGTTTCGAAAGAAATCTCATTAGGAAGTTTCACAACATTAAAGTCCGCGCCGCTAATTGCAACAAATTGCGCGAAGGAGCCAAAATGTGTGAATCCGGGTTGGGTCTGGTTTGGGCAGACTTGGGCGTTGCCAGAGCGGCAGTACTCACATATGCCACATCCACAGACAAATGGAACTACGACTCGATCGCCAACCGCGACCTTTCGCACTGATTTGCCTACTGATTCGACGATTCCGGAAAACTCGTGCCCCGGGATGTGCGGCAAGACAATATCTGAGTCGTGTCCCATCCATGCGTGCCAATCACTTCGGCACAGTCCAGTGGCCTGGACTTTGATAACCGCTCCGTGAACGTTAGGGATTGGCATTGGAGTCTCAATAATGGAAAGCGGGCCACCAAAGCTCTCAAATTGAATTGCTTTCATTTGAGGAGCATATTTCATCTCGAGGCCCGATTCTTTTCTCTACTTTTAGACCGTCGGTGTATTGAACCTATTAGTGAGTTATATCCGATAATTCCCTTGTGACGTTTATTGAAGAATTCCACCCAACCAAGCGTGCTTTACTCTTGGCAACCGCGGAACTCTTAGAAACAAAAACGCCTCAGGAGTTGCGGACTGAAGAGGTCTTGGAGATGGCTCATGTTTCCAAAGGCTCGCTGTACCACCACTTCCGAGATCTGACCCAGTTACTAGAAGCCGCCCAGGTATTTAGGTATGGCCAATTCATTGATAGCGCCGTGGAAGGTGTGAACAACCTGGTTGATCAAGCTCGAACCCGAGAAGATATGGTCCAGGGCATGAAAATGATTGCTGCGATTCAGCAATCGGAAAATCTACGCCAAAGTCGAAATGAGCAGTTTTCTCAATTAGCTGCTGCCTCAAAAAGTGAAGAGATGAAAGCGGGCTTAGGGCGCGAGCAAGAACGGCTTACCAATGCTTTGGCTGACCTATTTAGACATAGCATCGTGAGAGGTTGGGCAAATCCAGCCATTGATCCACGCGCAGCTGCCGTTTTTGCAAGGGCTATCACCATCGGAAAAATCGTGGACGATGTTACCCGAGATCAGATGGAACAGAAGAATTACCTAATGATTATTGAACTTGTGTTGGAAAATGTTTTTTTCCCATCAAATTCTTGATAATCAGAGAAAAAAATCTTACTGAGTCCTAATATCTTTGTTGTTGGTTACAAAAATGCTAGCGGCGTAAAGAGCCGTGCTCACCAAAAATAACTTGAAAAAATTCTGCCATGGGCTACCTTCAAAGAGGATTCGGCCACCCAACGCCCACTGAAATGGATTGCCTTTATTGAGTACATCCAAACTATTAACCAATGGCGCCAACGAATAAATAATTGACATTAGCAGAGCCAGACCTGAAGTAATTCCTACCGCCAATGCTTTCTTACCAACAACCGCACCTATGAGCAATCCAACCCCAGAGAAAAAGAAACCTAACAAGACTATCAATACGGTGGCTGATGCCAGGAAAGTTCGACTGATCTGCAAATTAACAAAAGAGGAACCGACGGTAATGGTCAGGTAGGTAACAATCCCGACCGCCAGCAACGCCGAAATGATTGAGAACATTTTTCCTAACAAAATATTCTGGCGTGAAACCGGCAATGAAAAAAGTAAGTCAGCAGTTCCTGCCTCTTCTTCTCCCGCAACCGCACTGCTGCCCCATGAAGATCCAATTGCAATAATGACCATCGGTAGAACGAGACTAAATAATTCGGTACTGATAAATCCCGGACCGGATGTGTAATCCTGCATGTGAAAAATCTTTTGTACGGAATCTGGAAAATTTTTCATAAAGTCATTGATGCCGTTTCCGGACTTTAATAACGTGGGATAAACCGATAATTCGATGGTCGACATCAGCACGATTCCTAAAGTCCATCCCGAAAAAGTCTTCCAATGATCTCGCCAATTCTTCTTAAAGATAGTCAACATCATTGTGGATTCTCAATTTTCACTAGTGAAAGGAATATTTCATCAAGAGAAGTCTCATGGGTGTCAATACTTATGACACCATCTTCAACGGCCAATCGGAAAAGTTCGGTCCCTTTACCTGCCATGACACAAGTTAATTTGTTACCTCGTTGCGAGATTTCTTTTACTCCTGCTATTGCCAGATATTTTCTGGTTTGAACCTCATGATCGAAAGCGAGCTCAATTTTTCTCACCGCTCGGTCTCGGAGTACGGAAATACGCTCAGAGACAACCATTTTACCTTCGCTGATGATTGCCACCCTGTCGGCCAGATGTTCCACTTCACTGAGTACGTGGGAAGAAAGGAGAACGGTGGCACCCCGACTTTTCGTTTCGGCTAACATGATTTCAAATTCCTTTTGTACTACTGGATCCAAGCCGCTAGTTGGTTCATCCAGCAATAAGACATCGGGCTGGTGCATAAATGCCTGAATAACACCGATCTTTTGGCGATTGCCTTTAGAGAGATCATGAATCTTTCGATGAAGATCTACATTTAGTCTTTCGGCATATTCGGCAATTTCTCTATCCAAGTGCCGATCGCGCATGGTTGCGAAGAAACGGAGCACTTCCCATCCGGTAAGAGTTGGGTAGAGAGTGAGTGCGCCCGGTAAGTAGCCGATTCGCGAACGCAACTCTTCCGATGTTTGCAGGGCATCATGCCCCAGAATCCGAACACTTCCACTGGTGGCTTTGATCAAACCCACCATCGCTCTTATTGTGGTGGTCTTTCCGGCGCCATTCGGACCGAGAAATCCGAAAACTTCGCCTGCTTGAACTGTGAATGAAATATCTTCTATTCCACGGTTCTTGCCATAACTCTTCGAGAGTTTTTCAATCTCGATCGTTGGCGTCATACTCCAAAGATAATGCATTGTTTTTAGTTATTTCCTGAATTTCTTCAGACCAAGAGTGAATATCTGGGCCGATGTATTTGATGGCCGCTAAACCAGCTCTTACCGCATCAATCTGATGGTGTTCCAACTGAGCCGGGTGGTAAATCTGGATTCGATGGTCGACCGCCACTAAGTATTTTTGCTGGTAGGCCTGGTAGCAGGTCTTGATGTCTACCCCCCAACCTGCCCGGTTTTCTTCTCCAATCGGGTAGATCTCCTTCAAAATCGAAGTGCGCGACATAAAGAAGAATCCTTCAACCACTCCACATTCAACCAAGGCTCGGGATCCGTTATTAATCAGGTTAGGAAAACTCGTTCTGGAGTTAGGAGTCAAGGAAGCGGAATAAACACCAATATTTGGCATCGAGATGACTTCGTTCGCCTTGTTGCAAAGGAGTTGAACATTTTGGATATCCAAATCGGACGCTACAAAGATCAGCCATTCGTATCCCATGGATAGGGCATAGGCCACCGCGCCATTCCAGAGTCCCGGGTAGTAGAAATTTGGAATTGTCACATCAGCCGATACTGGTGGTATTGGCGAAGAGGAATCAATCAATATCGTTGGGAAGAATTCGCCAAATCTTTCCTTCAGTGAATCTGCATTTTCGGAAAATTCGTAATTGGTTATAACTACGCAGATCTCTTCGGAGAGAAAGGGGGCGGCCACTTGGCATTAGTACCAATGTAATCGTCAAAGCGCAAACTTTTTTAGTGGGATGGGGTCCTGAAAAATCTTCATCAATCTGAGTGCGCCCGGAGGGACTCGAACCCCCAACCTTCTGATCCGAAGTCAGAAGCT
>JBAXSZ010000005.1:0-75867 GCA_037130455.1 Actinomycetes bacterium
AAGCACCACTTGCGATCGCCGAAGTCACTCCTGTTATGGAGTCTTCAAGCACCAATGAATTCTCTATAGAGACACCCAACTGTGATGCAGCAAATAGGTAGCTCTCTGGGTGGGGCTTTGTGTGAAGAACATCATTAGAAGATACCGATATGTGAAAATAAGGGCGAGTAAGTGAATCTATGGCCGCTTGAACCAACGAACGAGGACTAGCTGATACCAAAGCCATAGGAATTTTGGCGGCGTATATATCGTCTAGTAGTTCCTCTGCGCCCGGCATAAAATCTATTCCTCCAGCAAATTCTGCCTCCACTCTGTGAATGAGCGCTTCCCTGAGGAACTTGCCATCTTTGGCACCATTGACCAATGACGACATGTATTCGCCCATTCGCGTGAGTGGCCCACCCAAACATTTCGCCTGATCTTCAAGAGTCCAGGAGTATCCATATTCGGACATGAGTTCTGTTTCGGCCACAAGCCAGGAAGGTTCGGAGTTCATCACCGTTCCATCCATGTCAAAAAGTATCGACTCGAATCTCATGTTGCGTTGAAGTATTTAGCTTCAGGGTGATGCACAATGATCGCCGAAGTTGACTGCTCTGGATGTAACTGAAATTCTTCTGACAATTCGACTCCGATTAACGATGGATCTAACAACTGACATAGTTGAACTTGTTGTTCCACATCCGGACAGGCCGGATATCCAAATGAATAGCGCGAGCCGCGATATCCCTGATCCAAGATTGAATCGATGGAATGTGAATCTTGTGCCGCAAAACCTAATTCCGACCTGATTCTTGCATGCCAATGTTCGGCTAGCGCCTCTGTTAATTGAACGGAGAGCCCGTGGAGTTCTAGGTATTGTCGGTACTCATCGGCCTGGAAAAGTTCGGCGGTGGCTTCGCTAACGACTTTACCCATGGTCACGATATGGAAAGCCACAGTATCTACTTCACCCGAATCTTTTGGGCGGAAGAAATCACTAAGACATAAGCGTCGATCGCGGGATTGACGTGGAAAAGTAAATCGCGTTCGTTCTAGACCCGCGTTTGGACCTTCGTGGTGCAAAACGACTAAGTCGTTTCCTTCGCTATAACAAGGGAAATAGCCATAGACGACGGCGGCATTGAGCCAACCTTTAGTTTGGACTTCATTGAGAAGTGAACGAAGCCTAGGTCGACCTTCATCGCGGACCATATCTTCATAATGGCCGCGTTGGCCCTTCAATCCCCATTGACCGACGAAAAGCGCCCGTTCATCCAGCATTCCAAGGTAATCCGCTAAGGCGATACCTTTGACTACTTTAGTTCCATAAAATGGCGCCACGGGCAGTTGATTCTTTGCATCTACATCTGATCGCGTGTAGTCAATTTCAGTTGAATGCTTAGTTCGGGTATTGGCGGTTTTTCGCTCCCGAAGTGGTGGAAGTTCAGCACCGACCACTCCCCGCTTTACCGCCATGATTGCATCCATTAAGCGAAGACCCTCAAATGCATCCTTGGCATATCGAACAGTTCCAGGAAAAGCGGTGGCCAGATCTTGCTCTACAAAAGACCTAGTGAGGGCAGCGCCACCAAGAATTACCGGCCATTTCTGATCCAAGCCACGTGACGTTAACTCTTCCAGGTTCTCGCGCATCACAACAGTTGATTTCACTAAGAGTCCACTCATTCCAATTACATCAACATTTTGTGTCTCTGCAGCTTCAATAATCTGATTCACAGTCTGTTTGATTCCGATGTTGACCGTGGTGTAGCCATTATTTGCAAGGATAATGTCTACTAAGTTCTTGCCAATATCATGGACATCACCTTTAACCGTAGCTAATAAAATCGTCCCCCGGCCAGCCCCATCTGCCTTCTCCATCAACGGCTCCAAATACGCAACAGCAGATTTCATGACTTCGGCAGATTGCAGCACGAATGGTAATTGCATCTCCCCTTTGCCAAAGAGTTCACCCACCTCTTTCATTCCAGAGAGCAGGTGATCATTGATGATTGTTAACGGGGCAATTCCGGAGGCAATTGCTTCGTCTAAATCAGAAGTTAACCCGTTCTTCTCGCCATCAATGATTCGGCGTTCAAGTCTTTGATTAAGTGGGAGCGCGGCTAATTCCGCGGCGCGCGTGACTTTTGAACTTTTCGCTTCCACTCCATCGAAAAGCTCGAGAAAACGTGAAAGCGGGTCGTAGGTGCAATTTCCGGACTCATCAAAGACTCTTCGATCGTAAATTAAATCCAACGCTACTTCTTTTTGTTCTGGGTCAATTCGGGACATCGGGGTGATTTTTGAAGGATGGACAATGGCCGAAGTGAGACCCGCGTTTACTGCTTCTGCGAGAAATACTGAGTTGAGAACGATACGGGCTGCCGGATTTAGTCCAAACGATACATTGCTGACTCCAAGTGTTGTCTGGACCTCTGGGTATGCATGTTTCAATTCTCGAATGGCGTCGATCGTGGCGATAGCATCACGTCTGGTCTCTTCTTGCCCGGTTGCAATCGGAAATGTCAGGCAGTCAATCAGGATGTCAGAGACCTTCATTCCCCATGTCTGCGTTAAATCCGTTATCAAACGTTTAGCAACTGCAACTTTCCATTGGGAGGAACGAGCTTGACCTTCCTCATCAATAGTGAGAGCAACAACGGCTGCGCCATGTTCTTTTACTAGAGGCATTATTTTCGCAAAGCGTGAATTGGGACCATCTCCATCCTCGTAGTTGACCGAGTTGATAACACTTCGGCCCCCAAGATGTTCTAGTCCAGCCTTAATTACGGCAGGTTCGGTGGAATCTAAGACGATAGGCAAGGTAGAAGCAGTTGCGAAACGCGCTGCGAGTTCGGCCATATCTTTAACCCCATCGCGACCGACGTAGTCGACCGAGAGATCCAACATGTGGGCACCATCGCGAATCTGGTCCCGAGCGATGTCAACACACGCTTGCCAATCTTGCGACAGTAATGCGTCACGAAAGGCTCGAGAGCCATTGGCATTGGCTCGTTCACCAATGGAAAGGTAGGTCAACTCTTGTTGGAAAGGTACGAACTGATAAATGGAACTTGCGCCACTTTCTTGAGTGGGATTGCGCGCCGATGGAGTTAATCCGTGAAGCTCGGAAACAACCGCTTTCAAATGTTCGGGCGTAGTTCCGCAACAGCCACCGACTAAATTGACTCCATATTGGTTTACAAAATCCCTCAAGTATTTTGCAAGTTCTAACGGAGATAATGGGTAGGTTGCGCCATTGGAAGTTAGTTGGGGCAATCCGGCATTCGGCATTACAGAAATTTGAACTCCGGCGCTTTTGCTGAGGACCCGCAAATGTTCACTCATCTCCGCAGGACCAGTTGCACAATTTAGGCCGATGAGATCAATTTCTAATGGTTCCAAAGCATTCAACGCAGCGCCAATTTCTGAACCAAGGAGCATGGTTCCGGTGGTCTCGACGGTAACCTGCGCAATAAGAATGACGTCGCGTTCAGATTTGTCGATCGCTTCCCGGGCACCATTTATTGCCGCTTTCGCCTGCAATAAATCTTGGGTGGTTTCTACCAAGAGCGCATCTGCCCCGCCATCTAGAAGTCCGCACGAGGCGGTGAAATAAGAGTTTCGTAGCAGTTCGTAATCGGTATGACCTAGAGTCGGAAGCTTTGTTCCTGGTCCTAGCGAGCCCAATACCCATCTAGGTCGATCCTGGGTTGCGAAATTAGTGGCAGCAGTTTTAGCAATTCTGGCTCCTGCCAGGGCTAACTCATAAATTCGATCTTCAATTCCATATTCGGCCAAGTTGGCCCAGTTTGCGCCAAAGGTATTGGTCTCAATCGCATCGACCCCCACCTGCAAGTACTCATTGTGGACGGACTCAACAATATCTGGTCGGGATATGTTTAGGATTTCGTTGCAGCCTTCATGCCCTTGGAAATCTTCTAGCGAAGGATTGGCCGCCTGCAACATCGTACCCATCGCGCCATCTGCAATTATTACTCTTGTCGCCAAAGCCTGGCGAAGCGAGGAAGGCATCAGGGCTGGCGGATTCATTGGCGGCAGTTTACCCCACTGCGTTCTACCCAAATTTTAGAACTAGAGCGCTAATCCTAAGAGTGCATCCAAGGCTCGGGCTAGTTCCCCGGCAGATCCTCCGATGTCACCAGATTCGGTCGCCTGTGTCCAGGCAGAGAGGAGAGAAAGCACTTGAGGGGTATTTATGTCGTTGGCCAAGGCGCAGACTATTTCCTGGATGAGTAACGTGGTTGGCGCAACTTCTTCGCGACTGAGGCAACTACGCAGAGAATCGACTAATTGTGTTGCGGTGTCGAGAAGACCAGAGCTCCACATCCGATCGGTGGCGTAATGAGAACTTAACAGCGCCATTCGAATCACCATGGAGTCCACATTGGATTGGAGCAAACGAGAAACGAAAACTAGATTTCCTTTACTTTTGCTCATCTTCTCGCCATCTAAACCCACCATCCCGGTGTGAATGAACGAATAAGAAAAAGGCTGGCCCGTCATCGCCTGGGCCTGAGCAGAACTCATGAAGTGATGTGGGAATATCAAATCACTTCCCCCACCTTGGATATCAATGAGAAAATCGCCAGTGGTCGCATTCATGAAATCTTCGCCGTTGAGATAGCGCAGCGAAATCACGCAACATTCAATATGCCAACCAGGTCGACCAAATCCATGCACCGATTCCCAACCCGGCTCGTTATTTCGGTTTGCAATCCAAAGAACGGGATCAAGGGGATGTCGTTTACCGACACGATCTGGGTCTCCACCCCTAGATGAAAATACTGCCAGGGCCTGCTCCAGGCTTATGGGCAGTTGCGGTAAAAATGAAGAAACATCGAAGTAAAGGTCTTGGTCCACTGTGTAAACAAAACCATTCTCTTTCATTCTGGTTATGGCTTGTGAAACTAGATCCATAACTCCTGTAGCGGGAATGAAATATTTAGGCGGAAGTATTCTTAGCGCAGTCATATCAGTTTCATACAGGGCGATCTGGTCTGCGGCGAGTTGCTTCCAATCCTGATCGTCTCGAAGTGCGCGCTCAAGAAGTGGCTCATCTATATCAGTAATGTTTTCGACAAAGGAAATTTCACTTCCACTTGCCGTTAAGTACCGGTTGATCAAATCGAATGTTAAGTAGGTTGCGGCATGACCCATGTGCGTGGCGTCATAAGGAGTAATGCCGCAGACATACATTTTTATGGGATCACCTGGCTCGAAAGTTCGCGAACCTTGAGCAGTCTTTATGGAAAGAATTGGAAACTTGGAGACCGAGACGGTAGGGGTAAATACTCTTGGCCAAGAATTCATAGAGCACACTCTACGATATTAGAAAGAAAATTCCCCGCTAAGAATTTGCGATTAGTAGGGTGGCCAAGGAATTGCCGGCCAATCAGGATTCGGCATCGGAAAGGCGTTCTCTTGTAGCAAACGGTCAATTCGAGAAATTACAGCCGAAATTTCCGTGGTCGTAATCAAAGTCTCAAGCCGCCAAGTTGAAATCTGGTCTCGAATGAAATTCAACTGGGCAATTTCAGATGTGGTTAAAGCCGACCCAGCCCATTGCCACAGAACTGTCCTTAATTTATTTTCTTCGTGAAAAGTGACCCCATGGTCGCACCCATACAATTTGCCCGATTCGCTCATGAGAATATGTCCGTACTTTCGATCCGTATTATTGATGATTGCATCGAACAAAGACATGGCGCGAAGTTGTGGATCATCTTGTGTCGCAAACTCAATTACATCTAATTCTTCATCGATGGTGATCCACTGCTGCACCGCACCCATGCCATAAGGCCCGTCCCTCATGACCGTAAAGGGAACCAATCCAAATCCGGCTTTTTCGCTGAGAATAAAAGCCGCGATTTCGCGCGATGCCAAGTTGCCATTGGGAAAGTCCCATAGTGGCCGCTCCCCCGCGATGGGCTTATAGATAACCACCAACTCATCACCAATCCGACCCAAGAGTGTGGCGTTGGATGCATCTACGAGTCGGCCTTCAATCTGGATGGCCTCGGATTTGATCAGTGACCGAATCTCTGCCTCATTCGATTCTATCTGCATTACCTTCGGTATCCATTGGAGCGAGGGCATAAGTGTCCTTCGGCGTTAATGGGTAAGCCACAGAAAGGACAGGGTTGCCGACCAGAAGAAATTAACTTGTCAGCCAGAGAGCAGAAATTACGGACTTGATAGATTCTTAGCGAAGCATTGATCATGTCCAGCGAGCTCTCGGAGTCCTCTTCGATTTCCTCACCAATCGGATCATCACCAAAAGCCTGCAATTCCAGATTAATTCTTTGAAGATCTTGGTCCCAAGAGATTCCGATCAGGCCAACTGTGAAATCTTCAGTTATGGGAAATTGCATGGTGTTGTCTTCTAGCGGAATGGTTAATGCCAGTTCATCCAGACTGGCAAGTTTGTTTCTGCGTAATTCTCTGATCATCTCTTTGAATCTTTCCGAGAGTGCATCCACTTGCCCTTTTTCAATTGCAACACAATTAGAAAACACGGGAGATTCGATCTGAAGAAAAAAAGCTCGCTCGCCTGGTACACCAACGGTCCCGACAATAAATCGCTCCACATTGGGATGTTCGTAATTTATGCCAGTCATTTCTTTGCCTTACTCGAGGAACCGGCTCCGCCGCCCAAGATGTATTTACCACCATTGCTGGGTGGAGTTGTTTTAGCGCTCTTGGAGTGAAGGACTCTTAGGTGTGAGGTGTCGTTGGCGTAAAGCAAGAAACTAGAAGAACCAGAAACGGCAATTGCCGAAATGGATGCTGGGTCGACCGCAAACTTTTGCAAACTATCAACGGAAAGACCCAATTGCGCCGCCAAAATGGCTTTAATGACGTCGCCGTGACTGACTATGCACGTTACTGATCCGGGCTTGCTGTAGTCCACGAATGCCGAATTGGCACGTGCCGACATTTCCAAGAAACTTTCTCCTTCTGGAAAAGTTACTGTGGAAGGCTTGCTTTGGATGAGGGACCAGAGCGGCTTCTTGGCTAAGGTTTTGAGAGATTTTCCAGACCATGATCCGTAATTCATCTCAATAACTCTGGAATCAACTATCGGTTGAGAGGCCTTTGAATTCTTCTTTCGCGCCACTATGAGCGGGGCGATCGTTTGGCGACATCGCTTAAGAGGACTTCGGACAATTTGCTTAATACCAAGGGCTTCAAGACGTTCAGCCAATAAATCTGCTTGAGTTAAACCCAGCTCTGACAAACCCACTGAGTTGTCACGTCCGGCTAAAACTCCAGCTCCATTTGCAGTCGAGTGGGCATGACGAACCAGATAAATCACGGCGCCTGAACGATGCATATGCGAAGGTTACCGACTATTTCCCCGAAGGATTGCTAAGGTGAATATATGGAATTGCGCCCGTTAGGGAACTCTGGATTGCGAATATCCCGGTTAGGCCTAGGAACTATGACCTGGGGTCGAGATACCGATGAGCACGAAGCAGCCGACCAATTGCGTACTTTTCTAGACCACGGTGGAAACTTCATTGATACCGCGGCTCTTTATGGCGATGGCGATAGTGAGCGAACTTTGGCGGGGTTTATCGAAACTTTGGTACCACGGGAAGAACTGGTAATTGCAACTAAAGCAGGAATCACGGTAGAGGGCGGGGATCGAAGGGTTAACAATTCTCGGTTGCACTTAATCTCGGATTTGGATAAATCTTTAGTTAGGTTAGGCGTTGATTACATCGATCTATGGCAGGTCCATGCTTGGGACTCAGCAGTACCGTTAGAGGAAACGCTCTCCGCCATTGACTATGCCGTCAACTCGGGGAAAGTCCGTTATGCGGGAGTCTCCAATTTTGCCGGCTGGCAGTTAGCCAGGGCGACAACGATTCAAAACCCAGCATTTGGCAAGGCGCCAATCTTGGCAATACAAAATGAATACTCCCTTCTCAATCGCCGAGCCGAAGCCGAAGTTATCCCCGCAGCATCGGCACTGGGGTGTGGCTTTTTAGCGTGGTCGCCTTTGGGCAGAGGGATCTTGACTGGTAAGTACCGATCCGGAGTCCCTTCTGATTCTCGAGGCGCGAGTCCGCATTTTTCTAGTTTTGTGGCCCCCTATTTGGATACCCGTTCGCGCACCATCGTGGATTCGGTCTGTGTTGCTGCAGATGGTTTAGGTTTCTCCCCCATTGAGGTTGCCCTCTCCTGGGTGCGTGATGCACCGGGAGTCACCAGTGTTATCGTCGGCGCACGAACGGGAGCCCAACTTCGCGGGATTCTGACGGTCGAAGAGATTGAACTACCCTCGCAAGTGAGGTTTGCTCTGGATGATATTTCTTTGGCTTAACAGCTCCGCAAGAATCTATTTAATACTCTAACTCCGAAGGTCAATCCATCTACCGGAACGCGTTCATTGATGCCATGGAACATGGGAAAGAAATCGACATCTTCGGGCAAACGCAATGGGCTAAATCCAAATCCCACGATACCTAAATCCGATAGCGCCTTATTGTCCGTTCCGCCACTCATAACATATGGAACTGGAATCGCATCGGGATCTTCCGAGACCAATGCGGCAGTCATGGCGTCGACAAGAGGTCCGGCGAAATCAACTTCCAGTGATATGTCGTGAACAAGAAGTTCCACTTCAATATCAGCTCCGGCTAATTCCTTAATGGTGTCAGAGAGTTCGGCTTCAAATCCAGGCAAAAATCTGCCATCAATTACGGCGCTCGCACTTTGCGGGATGACGTTCGCCTTATAGCCGGCTTCCAACATGGTGGGGTTGGCCGTGTTTTGAATCGTTGCTCCAAGCATTCTGGCCGCAGAACCAATATGTTTTAAGAGTGGGCGCACATTACTCGGGTCGTAAGGATCTCCTGTAAGTTCGGCAATCTTGCGCCAAAAGATCCCACCAATTTTAGTTTCGCGTTGAGGCCATTCGTATTTTCCAATTCGGGCAACCGCTTCCGAGAGTCGAGTCACGGCATTCGCGGGATTGATAAAGGAACCATGTCCAGCATCACCATGGGCAGTTAATTTCGTCCAACGGATTCCTTTTTGTGCGCCTTCAATGAGATATAGCCGATGGCCACCAGTAATCGTTACCGAAAAACCACCGACTTCGGAAATGGCCTCGGTATAGCCTTCAAAAAGTTCTGGACGATGTGCAACTAACCATCGCGAACCATAAACGCTGCCGGCCTCTTCATCAGCAAAGAAAACGATCAGAATATTTCGCGCCGGACGAAATCCGGTCCTGGCCCAGTGTCGAACGGTTGCCAAGATCATGGCATCCATATCTTTCATATCAACTGCGCCTCGACCCCAAATAAAGCCATCTTTGATTTCGCCAGAAAAAGGATCGACGCTCCAATCATCCGGATTGGCAGGAACCACATCTAAATGTCCATGTACCACCAATCCCGGAAGCGCAGGATCAGTTCCGACAATCGTGGCAACAACATTGACGCGATTGGGAGCCGATTCAATCTGCTCGCTGGCAATACCTACCTCTGCAAGCGCATCGACGACATACTGGGCCATAGCTCTCTCGTCGCCTTTTCCTTCGCCATAGTTGACCGAAGGGATTCGGATCATCTCTTGGCATAAACGAATGCAATCTGCCTCTAATTCGGCGATTTCCTCAACAGTGGGTCCATGGTCTGAAGTCATGGTCATATCTTGCCGTACATCCAGGTGTTAAAGGACGCGATTTTCCTAGATAGGGTCGAAATTGCTATCGTGTCCCCTTGCCCCACTAAGGGGTGAAGAAATTTAAGTCCGGGTGGCGGAATTGGCAGACGCGCTAGCTTGAGGTGCTAGTGCCCGAAAGGGCTTCGGGGTTCAACTCCCCGTTCGGACACGTTTAGTACCACTGTGGGTTAATGATTTCTGCTTCTAGAAGAGATCGCCGGTACTTTTCTCGAAGTTCTGGCTCCTGCGTCAGATAATGCGTTCCCCAATTCCTCTCTCGATTGATCGCGCTCATTCGTTCCGCGTTTCTACGAAATTTGGCAACAAGATCGTCCACGTCAAAGGCCCGATAATGATAGAGCGGGCGTTCAACAAAGTTTTCCGCCATCGATGATTGGCGGTATTCGGGTTGTGCAGTGTGGGAACCTTCCGACAGTCTCATATCAATAATCGAATCTGGTCGGAAGCAGAGCCATTTGTCGTACCACGTGTTTCGAAGACCCCGATCGATCTGGTCAAGGGACTGAGTCCCATCTCCAAACATGTTGTAACCAATGCCTTTGACGAGAACGGGCTTCTGATTTCCGAGGAGAACTTCGTCTACCTCAAGAAATTCATCGGCATCACAAACAATGACATATTCAGCGGTACTGGTTTTCCAGGCAGAATTTCTTAGATCTCGGAGTGACCCTTCATCGTATTGGCCAGAGGTCGAGAAGGTCGTAACGGTACAACCCAAATCTAAGGCAGCCGCCACCGTATTGTCACTCGACTCATTATCAAATATGTGAAACGACGCTCCAGGTAGTCGATGCGCGTACCATTTATGCAGGTAGGGAATAATCCGCTCCTCGTTGAAACAAGGGACATAGATATCGACAGATACAGGCACAATTCATAGCCTACGGGATTGAAATCACTGTTTCTTCTACTTATTGCATACAGGGTAGAGTGAAATACATGGGTTTAAAAATACATCGAATCGCAGTTGGAATGATCTCGTTCGCCCTCATTTCTCATGGAGCTGCGACTTGGGCTGCAACAGACAGACCCAACACCGCAGCTACCTCTATGAAATTAGTGAAAACCATTTACGGCTCCATCACCCCGAAATCGGTTGCTTCTTCCGGCGATGGTGTTGTCAGTGCACAAAATATGATGTACCGACATTCCGTGACACTCTACGATGCAACAAGTTTAGCCTTGAAAGCCACTATTTCCGATACCGTCACCTTAAGTGAGCTGGGATTCCCAGATATTATCGGAACATCGAAAGGCGCCCCGGTTGAGGGCGATTTCTCCAAGGATGGAAAGTTCTTGTATATCACCAACTATTCCATGTACGGAGTTTCCTTTACCGCCGAAGGTCACGATGACTGCAAAGCCAACAACAAGTACGATCGCAGTTTCGTTTATAAAATAGATAGATCCAACAACGAGGTAGTTGGCGCTTTCAAGGTCGGCGTCGTACCAAAAGTTGTCAAGGTATCCCCCGATAACAAGTACCTACTGGTAACTAATTGGTGCAGCTACGACCTTACGGTAATACCTCTAGCCAATCCTACGAAAACTCGGACCATTAAAATCGGTGCCTACCCTCGAGGAATAGTCATCACGAAGGATTCGAAGATCGCTTACATTGCCCAAATGGGTGGGAGCGTAATTCACAAAATATCGTTGGTGAATTTCTTACATTCCACAATATCCATTGGATTGAACCCAAGAGCGATTGTTCTTTCACCTGATGAAGAAACGATCTATGCAACTCTCAATCTATCTGGTCGCGTAGTTGCCCTAAATCTCAAGAGCAAAAAAGTGGTTCACAGTATTATTACAGGCAAGGCCACGAGAAGTTTAGATATATCAACTGATGGAAGCGCCCTCTTCGTTGTAAATTTTGACAGCGATACCATTTCAAAAATTAGGACGAAAGATTTTGCCGTGGTGCAAAGCATGAAGGTCTGTGACCAACCTATTGGAGTCACCTTTGAACCGACCCAAGAGCGAACCTGGGTAGCCTGCTATTTGGGCTCGATTAAGGTCTTCGACAATAAATGAAGTGGTCCCGGCGACAACTGTGGCAGGATTGTAATCATGGCTGAACTGATCTACTACTGCGGAACTATGGATAGTGGTAAATCCACATTGGCCTTGCAAACCGCCCACAACCACCAAAGTCGTGGTCGAAAAGGGCTAATTTTCACCAATCGAGATCGCGCTGGGCGAGGTTTAATCTCCTCACGCCTGGGGTTACAGAGCCAGGCGATCGAAGTTGATTCCGAGTTAGATATCCATAAGTTCGTCGTTGAAAAACTTTCCAATGGCGAACGAATTGACTTTGTCATCTGCGATGAGGCCCAGTTCTATACCGCATTGCATATTGAAGAGTTAGCAAAGATCGTCGATGGCCTGAGCATCGACGTATTTGCCTTCGGAATTTTGACAGATTTCCGAACCGCTCTCTTCCCTGGATCTGCCAGGTTAGTCGAGCTAGCCGATCGGGTTCAGACCCTACAAGTGGAAGCTCTTTGTTGGTGTGGGGCGCGGGCAACCCATAATGCCCGAACCGCAGGCGGTGTCATGGTGACTGAAGGGGAACAGGTCGTAGTTGGAGATGTTTCTTCGGCTGCAGAAATTGGTTACGAAGTTCTGTGTCGCCGACATCATATGAGGCGTGTAACATCACGTGCATCACGCAGCGCTGGTTTAGAACCGCTTCCTTTTACTCAAGAGTAAGCGATTCATTAATTTTGCCGCATTAGTTTTCATAGAAAAGATTGAGGTTATGATGAAGTCCAAGGGATACGCTGTACCTGTCGCCAAAGGCGCTTTAGCGCCCTTTGAATTTGAGCGCCGAGATCTTCGGGCTAATGATGTTGCCTTGGATATTTCATATGCAGGTATCTGTCACTCTGATATTCACCAAGCACGAGAGGAATGGGGCCGGGCCAATTTCCCGATGGTTCCAGGGCATGAAATCGTAGGCACCGTTACAGCAGTCGGCTCTTCTGTAAATAAATTCTCTGTGGGAGATTTGATTGGCGTCGGAGTGTTCATAGATTCATGTCGAGAATGCGAACAATGCTTGGCAGGTTTGCAAAATTATTGTGCAAATGGCATGACCGGTACCTATAACGGATTTGAACGAGATGGGGTTTCGCCTACCTATGGTGGATATTCCAACAACTTCGTCATCGATGCGGATTACGCCGTAAAGGTTCCATCCAATTTGGATCAAACTGGCGTTGCGCCTTTGATGTGTGCTGGAATCACGCTCTATTCACCACTGAAGCATTGGAACGCGGGTCCTGGCAAGAAAGTCGGAATCATCGGCCTTGGCGGATTGGGCCATATGGGACTCAAGTTCGCCCATGCTCTTGGTGCCACAACCACCATCTTTTCTCACTCTCCAGAGAAAGAGGCGGATGCGCGCCAGATGGGTGCAGATCATTTTGTATCGACCAAGAATCCCGAGTTTTACAATCACCTTGCTTCTGATTTTGATCTAATTCTGAATACCGTTTCTGCCGAGATCAACTTGGAGGACTATCTTCGACTTCTCAAAGTAGATGGAACTTTGGTGATGATTGGTTTGTCGGGGAAGCCTTATGCCATTGGCGCTGGAACTCTGATTGGCAAGCGAAGATCTTTGGCTGGTTCTATGATCGGCGGAATACCTGAACTCCAAGAGATGCTGGATTTTTGTGGAAAGCATCAAATAACCAGCGATGTTGAAGTTATTTCAGCTGATTACATCAATCAAGCCTACGAGCGCACCGTTGCCAGCGATGTGAAATATCGTTTTGTGATTGACGCAAGCACTTTCTAAACGAGCCTTCGTTAAATGAATTGATGAACGAGCAGTGCGATTACCGGTACAAATGCAAGTGCCGGTAGGAGATTTCCCACTGCTATGTTCTTAATTTTTAATAGTCGGAATGCTATTCCCAGTAACAGAACTCCTCCCGTTGCAGTGAGCGCCCTTACTTGATACACACTGAGAATATTTCCTAGAGATAGGCCAACTCCGGTCCAAGCTAACTGGTAAATCCCAACGGGAATCGCCGAGGCGGCAACACCCCATCCGAAAGTGGAAGCAAATGCGATCGATGTGAAAAAGTCCAAGACGCTTTTGAGAACTAATTGTTGAATTCCGGTACCCATGCCGTCGCTTATGCTTCCCAGAATTGCCAACGGGCCAATAGCGAAAATCAAAGAGGCGGCCATGAAACCCTCTAAAAATCTTCCTTTTCCAGACTTATTGAACGTCCGTTTTAAAAAGACTCCAGCGGATTCGAGCCTGGCTTCAAGATCCAACCACGATCCAGATATGGCACCGAGCAATAATGCGATAAGAATGGTGAGGACGGTCCACCCTTGTGGAACCGCCAAAACAAAATCAGTATTCCAGAGTGACGCAAGCGCATCCGCCGCTGCGATGATCACAACGAAACCAAGAACATCCGTGATCAAATCCCTGGTTCGCTCTTTGAAGCGGTTTCCCATAAGAACTCCGCATGAAGTTCCCAAGCCGATCGCAGCGATATTGATGAGAGAGCCCGTACCCGCAACCATTAGTTATTCCATCCTGTTCGGCTTTACTGGCCGAGCTTCTCTTCCCGCAAGGGTTAGACTCTAACAGTGACGAAAAGCCTCTCTCGCGAATTTCTCATTCATATTCTCCGACCAGCAAAATCCATACCGCGTACCCCGTGGACTGCCGACAGTAAGTGGTCGCTCAACCCCCTTAGACTGGGAGTCCTATTTGTTGGCTTAACTGTTTTCGGCCTAGGCGATTCGTTGTTGATTCAATCTCACATTGGAAACGCACCCTGGTCAGTATTGGCCCAGGGAATTTCGAAACATACTCCCCTGTCTATCGGCTTATCAACATTTGTGATCAGTGGAGTCGTTCTACTACTGTGGATTCCGTTGAAGGAGAGACCAGGTTTTGGAACAATCGCGAATCTAGTGATTATCGCCGCCGCCATTCAGTTAGGTCTTTTCATCTTTCCGCCGCTGTCGCATTCACTCCTTGCTCAATTGCTCTATGTCCTAGTCGGCATCGTTCTAGTTGGTTTGGGAAGTTCTCTTTACATCACTTGTGGCTTAGGACCTGGTCCTCGAGATGGATTGATGACCGCCCTTCATAAACGAACCGGTATTCGAATAGGCAGAGTTCGTCTAGGAATTGAACTGTGCGCCCTTGGAGTCGGTGCACTCTTGGGTGGGCGTATCGGAGTCGGTACCGCGCTTTTTGCACTTCTTATAGGTAATTCTGTGGCGATATCGCTCAACCTGGTTCATCGGTTGGCCCCTCAACTTTAAGTTCTATCCCCACTCGATTTCGGTAAACCCACTTTTAAGTAATTTATTATTGATGGCCGAAAAGGGCTTACTTCCGAAAAATCCTCGATAGGCCGAAAGTGGACTTGGATGAGGGCTAAGTACCAATCGGTCATCGGAAAACATCAGCGAAAACTCCTGGGCATAGTTTCCCCATAGGACTCCTATTGCGCCATTTTTGGCTATTTCCCGAACTATAGAACTGGTAATTTCCTGCCAACCTAAATTCTTGTGAGCGTGAGATATTCCATTCTCAGTAGTGAGAACGTGGTTCAACAGGATAACTCTTTGGTTTGCCCAATCCGACAGATCCCCATTTGTGCGCAGTGGTGACCCCAGATCAGAAGAGAGTTCTTGAAAAATATTTCGCAATGATGCTGGGAGTTTTGACGTTTCACTATTGACTGAAAAAGCCAATCCGTTTGGAACTCCTTTGGTTGGGTATGGATCTTGCCCAAGAATGAGAACATGTGCCGAGGATATTTCTGAAGGGAGCGCTCTAAAAATATTCGAAATTGCAGGTTGAAAATTGCCGAAAACCATTAACTGCTTTTCAATGTAATTAATGTGTTCACGTTGTTGAACCAGTAACTCTTGCCAAAGTTCGGGAAGAGTTGCAAAAAGTGTATTCATTTTATTGAGCTCTTGCGAAGAACCGGCCAGCTTCTTGATGTACTTGAATGGGCAAGCCGTACGCCACTGAAAGATTTTGGTCGGTCACCACTTCCTGGATGGGACCTGAGGCAACTACCTTCCCTTCGTTCAGTAACAATGCATGTGTAGTGCCTAGGGGGATTTCTTCGATGTGATGGGTGATGATAATTGTGGCTGGCGCCTTTGGATCTGAAGCTAATAGGTCCAAGCGCTTAAGTAGATCTTCTCGTCCACCTAAATCCAAGCCAGCTGCCGGCTCATCTAAAAGCATAATTTCCGGATCAGTCATCATCGCTCGTGCAATCAGAACGCGCTTCTTCTCACCTTCGCTCAGAGTGCCAAAGAGTCTGGACCCCAAAACCCGCACCCCTAAGGTTGTCAGTAGCGCTAGTGCTCGGGATTCGTCCCACAGGTCGTATTCCTCATTCCACCGTCCCAATTGCGCATATGCGGCAGTAAGGACCACGTCGGTCACAAGTTCATCCAACGGAATTAACTCATCTAAATTGTTGGTGACCAGTCCAATTCGGGGACGAAGCTCGAAGACATCACACTTGCCCAAGGTCTGATCCAAAATCTTCACTCGACCAAAGGTGGGGTGCATAAAAGTGGATATGAGGTGAAATAGCGTGGTTTTGCCGGCGCCATTTGGTCCCAGAACCACCCATCGCTCCCCTTCAACCACCGACCAAGACAATGGGCCAAGGATTGCCTTACCTTCGCGTAATACTTGTACATCATCGAGGGATATCACATGGTTCATAGGAGTGAAAGATACCCTTGCTTGAGGTAGAACGCGCTAACCTTCCGCGTGTGAGTATCCAAGAGTTAGATAAGTCTCAATTTACCGCGCTAATCCTGCTCACTGGAGTCGATGCCCCTGGCGTTACCCAAGCACTCTTCGATGAATTGTCTCCGTTCTCCATCACCGTGTTGGATATCGAGCAAGTAGTGAATCGGAATCGGTTAATTCTTACTGCACTGATTGCGCTGGATCCGGCACATGCCGACGCGATCGAAAGCGATCTTTTGTTGCTGGGCAAACGACTTGACTTGGATATAGCTATTGATTTCTCCGACGTAATTCTTGAAAGTGCGTCAAGTGCCCAACATCTCCATGTCGTGATGATGGCTGGAGCACTTAAGCCCAGCGCTGTATCTGCCGTATCTGGGGCCATTGCTGCCGCTGGCGGGAATATTGAGCGGATTCGACGAACTGCCGCTTTTCCATTGTATGCAATTGAATTTGATGTGACGATCTCTGTGCAAGCAAGTGATGCGGATTCGGTAGTTAATCTGCGCAAGAGTTTAGCTCTGGTTTCTCGAGAGAATGACGTCGATCTAGCGGTCGAATTAGGCGGGCTGACCAGACGTGCCAAACGGATAGTTCTTTTGGATATGGATTCAACCCTCATTCAACAGGAAGTTATCGACTTACTGGCAGAGAAGGCGGGAGTAGGCGACCAAGTCAAAGCAATCACCGAATCAGCGATGAAAGGTGAATTGGATTTTAAACAATCGTTGACGGCTAGGGTGGCGCTACTTTCCGGATTAAAATCCACGGTGCTCCAGGAAGTTGCCCGAGAGTTGCTGCTTTCTGCAGGAGCCAGAACGCTAATTCGTACACTCCACAAGTTAGGCCACAAAGTCGGAGTGGTCTCAGGTGGATTCATTAACGTCATCGAACCTCTATTGAAAGAGCTAAAGATCGACTTCTACTCCGCGAACGAGTTAGAAATTGTCGATGGAACCCTTACTGGAAAAGTAGTCGGTGGAATTATTGATCGAGCCGCTAAAGCAGAAGCGCTGCGAAACTTTGCAGCAGCAGAAGGAGTCTCACTTTCGCAAACCATCGCCATCGGCGACGGCGCAAACGACCTGGATATGATCGAACTAGCTGGCCTTGGTATTGCCTTCAACGCAAAGCCTGCGGTAAGAATGGCCGCCGACAGCTCCTTAACCTCGCCCTACTTGGACTCAGTCCTTTATTTAATGGGGATTACCCGAGAAGAAGTGGAATCTGCGGCTGATTAAAGTCTGCACGCGTGTATATCTGTTACCAGAATTCCACGGGCTCCAATGCTCCACAATTCATCCATAATCTGATTAATCTCTTTACGCTTGACCATGGCTCGCACCGCGCTCCAACCCGATTTTTGAAGGGGGGAAATCGTAGGTGATTCAATTCCGGGGGTTACTGCGCACGCCTGTTCCAAGAGCTCAGTCCGAACGTCGTAATCGACCAGAACATATTGACGTGCAATCACAACGCCATTGAGTCTTCGAATCATGGTTTCCAAGGCAGTAGGTCGTTCTGCTCCAGTGCGCTCAATCACCACGGCTTCACTAGATAGCAGTGGTGCCCCAAATACTTTTAATCCCGCTTGACGCAAGGTTCCACCGGTAGAAACAACGTCGGCGATAACATCTGCAACTCCAAGGCGAATGGCACTTTCCACCGCGCCATCTAATCGAACGACCGATGCGGCAATAGAACGTTCATCCAAATATCGCTGGACTAAGCCTGGATACGCTGTGGCAATTCGGACCCCAGATAACTCCGCCTCCGATATCGCCATAGCTTCAGGTGCGGCGAAACGAAAGGTGCTGCGGCCAAAATCTAAGGAGAGAACTTCCACTGCTGTAGCCGCGCTATCGATTAATAGATCTCGTCCTGTAACGCCAGCATCTAGTTCACCGGAGCCGACATAAATTGCGATATCTCGGGGCCGGAGGTAATAGAACTCAACATCATTCTCTGGGTCGAAGAAAACCAGGTCGCGCGGGTCATTTCGTTGGCGATATCCAGCTTCTTTGAGCATAAGCGCCGATGAATCTGACAGAGATCCTTTGTTGGGGACTGCAAGTCGTAGCGTCACAATTCTCCTAAAAATCCATGGAACTAGAGCGATCGGTAGACATCATCTGGCGATATTCCTTTGGCAAGCATCAGAACTTGAAGGTGATAAATCAATTGGCTAATTTCTAGCGCCAGATCTGCCTTTTCCTGATACTCGGCGGCCATCCAAACTTCGGCCGCTTCTTCGACAATCTTCTTTCCAATGGCATGGACGCCAGCATCTAGTTCTTTCACCGTACCTGAACCCTCTGGGCGAGCTATTGAAATTCTTTCCAGCTCAACCCAGAGGGCATCAAATGACTTCATGGGCAGAGTTTACTCGACCTTACCCGAGCAATGCCGCGGCTTTACCTGAATCCTCTGATTTTTGAATCTTGAGCCAGTAAATAAAGCCCCAAATCACAAATGGCATATAAATGCCGTAGAGGATTCCAGTTGGATAGTTCCCGTGTGCGAAGGCAAAGGGAACGCCGACGATATCGACCGCCACCCAGACCAGCCAGAATTCCACGTAACCCCTGCTCATCGCGTAGGTTGCCAGTGCGGTCCCTGTAAAAATCCAGGTGTCCACGTATAACCATTGGCCGTAATAGCGCTCCCCTAAAACCTTGAAAAGTTGTAGAAAGAGGAAATAGCCAAAAATGACAACCGGAACAAGTATCGCTTTCTCTCGGGTTGTAGTCCATCTGGGCGAAACAGCGGGCTTACTGACTCCACTGCTTCGGTTCTTCGCCCAGAGAATCCAGCCATAGAAACTCACCAGCACCAATAAAAGGTTTCGTCCAGCTTGGCCGTAGAGCGCCGGATGATCTGCTGTTTTTCCAAAAGAGAAGAGCGCACCCGCGAAAACAGTAAATAGCAATGCATCTCCGAGAATTCCAATCGGCCAAGCGATGACCTTGCGACGCATTCCTAAGACTGCGCTGGCCAACCCCAATATTCCACCGATTATTTCGCGGATCGCTATCGACTTGCTGCCAAAGTGGATTTGGGCTTCAAAAAGCCATTTAAGAATTGACATGTATTCCATCCCCAATCGAAGTAAGTAAATAAATTCGATCCCAAGGGAAATAAACGGGATCGCCATGAGGCATCCCGCTTCGCTCCTTTATCCAGACTGTGACTGTCGGTTTTGGATTTACACCAAATCAACCGATTGATGGCTTCAATCGGGTCGCGGACTTTACCGCCGGTTCGGAATTACACCGACCCCCGGAACTAGCCCAGTCTTACAGATTCCAAGACTTTTTTCATATCTAAAATCATTTGAGCCGGAATTGGGGCCTTAAATACCGCGCTACCAGCTACGAAAGTGTCTGCGCCTGCGTTTGCTGCAGTTTCGATGGTTGCCAGCGATATTCCGCCATCCACTTGGATCCATGGCCGTGGTGCGGGCATCAGATCAATAATTGTTCTGGCACTGGAAACTTTTGGCATCATCTCCGTCATAAAGGATTGCCCGCCAAACCCAGGCTCAACTGTCATTATTAAGAGCATGTCGATTTTGGAAAGTAGGTGACTTACTTCGGTGAGCGGAGTTTTGGGTTTGATCGCTAACCCGACACGTGATCCGTTCTCCTGAATTCGCTCAATTACTAATTCGGCGCTTGCTGTAGCTTCCCAATGAAAGGTGACGCTAGCTGCGCCAGCTTGACAATACCGAGCGACGGTCAATTCTGGTTCGGAAATCATGAGGTGCACATCTACGGGCAAAGGCGAAAAACCAATTATTTCTTCGGATCTTTCGATATCGAAAGTTATATTGGGTACAAAAATATTGTCCATAATATCTAAGTGCAGATATTCGGAAACTGAAGATACTTTCAGAATTTCACTTTCTAGATTGTTCAGGTCGGCATTGAGAATACTTGGACAAATACGCCACTCTTGCATATGCAAATCGTACGCTATGCATTCTTCTGAAAGAGGGCCAAAAACATCGCGTCTGAGTTGTGTCTATGCGTCCACAATTGCAAGGTGCCATTGGCATTCACCGAATCAGGGGGAAGATCATGGAAATCGGAGACGTTAAGAAGTGAAACATTCTTATTGCGATGGAGGGTATCTAAAACTTGTGCAAAAGTTTCCGCCAAATGTGGTGAACAAGTGGAGTATCCGACGATTCCACCAGGATTGGTCATCTGTATAGCCGAATCAATGAGATCTCGCTGAAGCGGAACGAGTTCCTTAAGATCGGTCAGAGATTTGCGCCAACGAGCTTCCGGGCGTCGACGCAGCGCCCCCAGTCCAGTGCAAGGAGCATCGACCAAGATCCGATCATACGTTTGCGGGAAAAGTTCAGGATTTCGACCGTCGAAGGTGGAAATAAATTGCCTGGGAATCACGCGGGCAACTAATTCCGCCCGATGCGGCGTAGGTTCGTTGGCGGTAAAGGAAAGAGATGAATCCTTGGCCATCAGCGAATTAAATAGAAAGGCAGATTTTCCACCGGGGCCAGCGCACAAATCCAACCAGCTCTGGGCCGGGTTTTTGTCAATGGTGTCAAAGAATATTTCTGATACCAATTGCGAACCTAAGTCTTGAACACCTGCATGACGCTGGCGGATAGCCGGATAGTCCGATGGCTGGGTATTTGACTCAATTCCAAAACGGGTGAAATCTAGGACTTCTCCCCCAATGGCGAGCAATTCTTCTCGAGTTGATTTTCCGGGCCAGGCTACAAGATGCGGATGCGCTGCAACATTGTTAACCGCAAGTAACTCAATTACAGAATCCCAGGATTTGAGCACATCGTAATAACTGTTAATGATCCACTCCGGATGGGAGTATTGAATTGATAACTTGGTTACAAAATCATATTTAGTGTCATCTTCAAGCACCCCGAAAATATCGGAATCGGAACTGATGGCGCGAAGTAAGGCGTTGACATATGAAGCTTTAGATTCGCCAGCTACAAATCGTGCAACTTCAACAGTCTCCGAAACAGCGGCATGAGTAGGGACACGCATTTGGAAAATTTGGTGACAACCCATGCGTAAAAGATCAACGATCTTTGGATCCAACTCTTCAATCGGTCGATCAATTTTGGAACTTATGGCAAAATCATATTTGCCTTGCATACGCAGAGTTCCATAACTTAACTCAGTTGCAAAGGCGCGATCACGAAGTTCCAGATTAGATTCGGTAAGCAATTGCGGTAGGCGGATATTTGCAAAAGCGCCTGATCTATTAACTTCGGTTATCAAATCGTAGGCTAGTAACCGCGCATGATTGGGTCTGGGCTTTTTAAAATTTTTACTATCTGATGACATCAAGATTCTCTCCAGGGAGCAATCTCGCCCCTCTTAAGAAATCAACCGACTTCATGCGACGTTTGCCAGCTGGAGTTACCTCACTTATAGCGATAAAGCCATCGCCGGCTTTAACTACCAATCCACATTCTGACTCTTCGATCGCACCATTCTTGGTTGAACCCTTTATTGGACTAGTGAGGTTTAATCCATGCAAGCCGATTTTTTCGCCGCGAAAAGTTGACCAAATTCCAGGTTTATCCCCGATAGCGCGGTCTTGAAATAGAATTTGGGCGGTCGACAAATCCCATTGCACCTGTCCCATTTCTTTTGTGATTTTTGGGGCTAAAGTCGCCCCCGTTGCCGGTTGCGCTTTCGGTTTAATCCCCTTGGAAATCTCATCGACAACGCTCATGATGACCTCTCCTCCCAATATGCTCATTCTCTCTAGGAGTTCTGGGGTGCGCTCAAATTCCCGAATGGCAATTTTCTCTTGGAGGTATATCGGGCCAGTATCCATTCCTTTATCCAACTTAAAAATTGAAATACCAGTCTCTTCTTCCCCACTCAAAAGTGCCCATTGAACCGGAGCGGCTCCGCGCCATTTTGGTAGCAGTGAGAAATGCAGATTGAGCCAGCCAAACCTAGGTCCATGGAGAAGTTCGACAGGAATCAACTTCCCGTATGCCGCAGTAATCACCAACTGTGGTTGAGCCGTCAGTAAATGGCGGTTAAGTTCGGAATTATCTGCCGGTTTGGAAAGTGGCAGGTTGCGCGTTTCTGCCCATTGGGCTAATTCGTTTGCCGCTACTTTCAGACCTCGCCCACTCTTTTGATCGGGATTGGAAATAATAGACGCCAAATTGTGTTGCGAATTCAGAACCGCCTCAATAAAGGGAACTGAGATAAGGGATGAGGATGCTACGGAAATTTGCATTGAAGACTAAATACTTAAACCGAAGGTGTTATGCGGAGATACTTTCAGCTGGAGTTCTTGGCCAGCCTCTTGCAAAGTTCCAAACCAGTCGGAATTGCGGATCTCTTTCATGGCTTTCTTGCGCTCCGACTTGCTCAATCGATCAATGAATACAATTCCATCTAGGTGGTCGGTCTCATGCTGTAGGCAACGGGCTAAAAGCTCGGTTCCATCTACGGTAATTGGATCGCCGTACATATTGAACCCTCTGGCAACTGCCCCATAGGCCCGCTTGGTTTCGTAGAGCAATCCAGGAAAGCTCAGACAACCTTCGTCGCCATCTTGTTCATCACTGGACAAGTCCAATGTTGGATTGATCAAATGGCCCACAACATCGTCAATGTCCCACACGAAGACCCGCAACGAAACTCCAATTTGTGGTGCAGCCAAACCAGCACCTGGAGCCTCATGCATTGTGTCGATCAAATCCTCAACCAAAATTCTCAATTCCTTGTCAAAAGTATCGACCGGAATAGCCGGAGTGGCCAAAACTGGGTCTCCGAAGAATCTAATTGGTTGTATCGCCATTAGTGAATTCTATCGGTATTCATGCAAGCCCTAAATCGAGTAGGGGTCCAACCGAACCTGGATTAACGATTGATTCTTCAGGGAGCGATATCTCTGAAAATCGAAAAGGAAAGTGGCCAATTCCTGCCCATTTTCCACGCGAGCGAGCAGAATCAACCTGGCGCGATCACCCGAGATCGGAACTGGTCCAAGAAGTGAAAATTGATCACTTCGTGAAAATGCCTCGTAAATCTTATTCATCTGCGCACTTTCGCCTTCTACAGTGGCCACTCGAAAAGCTGGCGGAAGTCCGGCCTCGATTCTGTGGGCCAATTCTTGCGATGCGGCCAGGAGCGAGTCGCTTTTGACTAAGCCTTGGACAGCTGGATGAGCTATGGGTAAAGAGGTGAATATCTCTGACTCTGGTTCTAAAAGTGACAGGATTCGAAACCATCGGTCCCGGGCCTGTTCCTCTCCGCGTAACTGGGTGCGATTAAAAATGACTTGGCCATCCAAGAGAGCTGCTCCGAAGTAAGGCCCCTCAGGTTCCATTCCCGCAGTTGCGATAACTAATGAAGTGCCAGTCGGAAGTCGGTGTACTGGTTTATCGCCAGTGGAAAAGATCACCCGCACGTTGGCAAAGGCACGCGCATAATCTTGAGCCATCTTCTTTGCGCCTCTATGGATAATCCATGGGCGGCTATCTTGGCACCACGTGCATTTCCAATCTTGATACTCTTTCTTACAGATACCGCATGAAATTACCGAGATATCGCTGATGATTAAACGACCGCCACACACACATAGTGCAGGATTCTTACAAGCCTGGCATAGAAAACCAGTGACGTAACCTGGATCAGCCACACTCACTAGCACTGAACCCTTTTTGAGAGCATGGCTGATAACCGTGAAACTATCCCTGCCGGAGTCTTCCGCAAAAACTTTTACCCTATGTCGATGTGAAGATCGCTGCACTTTTAGCCATCCCATTTGGGCTAAACGCGTTAATTCCAAGGTCGGCGAATTGCTGATAAATAGTACTGAGTGTTCTGCTGAACGTAACAAAACTATGTCCCTAACGTTCCATCCAGGATTTCTACGCTCGTACATTGACTCATCGAGATCATCTATAACCACTATGAGAGAATTCTTGACGAGAGCGGTAAAAACTGCACTTCTTGTGCCGATTATGACCCGAGGCTTAAGTAAGTTCGCCTCTAAGAAATTGCGATAGCGTTCGGATTTGGACAAATGCGAACCAAGGACCACAGACTTTACGTCCAGTGCACTATCGATGGCTACTTGGGTTCTCAATAAGAGTTTCTCATCGGGCACTATTACTAAAATTTGTCGGGATCTATTCCAATTCGAGAGTATCGATTTCAAAACTTTTTGAGTTGACCAACCAACTGAGGTGAGTGCCAGCCAACGAATTGGGCGATCGTTTTTGATCTCCAAACTGGCTGAAGGCGAAAGAAATGAATCAACTGTCTTGGTAGGTGTCGTTGGTATCTCATATTTCGATGAACCATTCGGAGATTTCGCTATAACGGAAGTGGTAAATGCCTTCTCTGCCACCGCAACGCGATCGGGAATAGTACTTCTGATGATCTCCCAAGGTTTTGTTCCGTAACGGGAAGAAACCGCGGAAATCAACTGATGAAGTTCTGGTGAATAGATAGGCAGGGGTGAGATGACCTTCTCAATAAATTTTAGGCTACCCATTGAACTTTCGTAATTAACCCGATCCAGCACGTAACCCACGGTTTCCAGGCTTCCGAAATGAATCTTCACCAACGATCCAATAGATATTTCATCACTCATAGAGTGCGGAACGCGATAACTATATTTCCCGTCCAAGTGGAAAGTCGGCGTATCAACTAGAACTTCTACAACGCTTGGCTCGGCCGCAACGTCGATAGCGCCGGCATACTTTTGCGACTTTAAGGTGAGTGGCCGATCAGTAGCCACGGTCAGTTAGCCTTTTACGGCGCGCGCAAGGGAATCGGCGCGGTCGATTCTCTCCCAGGTGAATTCCGGAAGTTCCCTACCAAAGTGTCCATAACTGCTAGTTAAGCCGTAGATAGGGCGCAGTAAATCTAAGTCTCGAATAATCGCTGCTGGGCGGAGATCGAAGACAACGTTGATGGCATCTGCAATTTGATCTACTGGAACTTTTTCGGTACCAAAAGTTTCAACAAACAATCCGACAGGTTGGGCCTTTCCAATGGCATAGGCAACTTGGACTTCACATTTTGTGGCTAGTCCTGCGGCAACAACATTCTTTGCGACCCACCGCATTGCATAGGCTGCAGAACGATCTACTTTAGAAGGATCTTTTCCAGAGAAGGCACCCCCACCGTGACGAGCCATCCCACCATAAGTATCCACAATAATTTTTCGGCCAGTAAGACCCGCATCGCCCATTGGTCCACCAATAACAAAGCGACCCGTCGGATTAATGAGGGTTCTCACGTTAGAGGTATCGATATTTAAGTCGGAAATTATGGCATCAATGACATAGCGAGAAACATCTGGAGCTAGGGTTGTATCAATATCGACACTTGGAGAATGCTGGGTCGAAATAACCACAGTATTCAAGGCAATTGCTTGACCATGTGAATATTCAATAGTGACTTGAGTTTTTCCATCGGGCCGCAAATAATCCAGTACGCCACTTTTACGTACTTCTGAAAGTTTTTGAGAGAGACGATGTGCCAAAGAAATAGGTAGTGGCATCAACTCTGGAGTGTCATCGCATGCATATCCAAACATCAAACCTTGATCGCCTGCGCCTTGAATATCTAATGGATCTTGAGATGAAGAAATGCGTTGCTCAAAAGCGGCGTCCACACCTTGGGCAATGTCTTGCGATTGCTGACCAATAGAAAGAGATACTCCACAGGAATTTCCGTCAAAACCCTTTTCGGAAGAATCGTAGCCAATCCGTAGCACCGTATCTCGGACAATCGTCATCACATCGGCATAACCTTGCGTGGTGACTTCGCCAGCGACATGGACCTGACCAGTAGTAATCAAAGTTTCTACGGCAACTCGACTGGCGCTATCTTGGCTCAACAAAGAATCCAATATCGCATCCGAAATTTGATCAGCCATCTTGTCGGGATGGCCTTCAGTAACAGACTCTGAAGTAAAAAGGCGCTTAGTCATTGGGGTAACCTAACTTAGAAACGATGCGATCCAAAAGCAGATCTGCCAAGACGATCTTCGACCCAGCCTGAAAAAAGTAAGGTTGCTCTGTGGCATCGACAATCCAACCAGTGGAATCATCATCGCCAAAAATTCGTCCTTGCGAGACATCGTTGACATAGAGAAGATCAATTCCTTTAGCATTCAATTTTAGAGAACCTTTATCCTGAATATCTCCTGCAGTCTCTGCGGCAAATCCCACCAGGATTTGTTTCGTGCTACGAGATTCTGACAAGTGCTTCAAAATGTCGGGATTGGTTTCCAGCTCCAAGATCTGGAATTTCTCTTTGCTAATCTTTTCCTCGCTGCGATGAATGGGACGGGCATCAGCGACGGCGGCACTCATGATTACCGCATCAGCGACGGTTGCCAATTCTTTAACTTTCGTGAACATTTCGGATGTGGACTCAACTCGATGCATCCGCACACCTTCGATATCTGCAAGTTCTGAGTTTGCTGCCACTAAATCCACTAAAGCTCCGCGACGAACTGCAGCCAGAGCCAAGGCGAATCCTTGCTTTCCAGAGGATCGGTTCCCGATAAAACGAACCGGGTCAATAGCCTCTCTGGTGCCACCTGCGGTGATGAGAATTCGTTGTCCACGAAGGTCGGCCTTTCGACCAAAGATTTCTGCGACAGTATCTAGAATTCGATGGCTCTCGGGGAATCGTCCCTGGCCTACATCTGACCCGGTCAACGCTCCAACATCGGGTTCTAAGACCGTAATTCCGCGACCACGAAGATTTTGTACATTTGCGATTGTTGCTGGATTGAGCCACATTTCTGGGTGCATAGCCGGAACCAAGAGCAGCGGCGCCTTGCTCGCCAGGACTACATTGGTCAAAAGATCATCGGCTCGACCCGAGCTCAACCGAGCCAGTAGATCCGCAGTCGTAGGGGCAATGACGATCATTGACGCCTTCTTGGCCAGTTGGATATGCGGCACTTGATGAACATTATTCCAAAGATTGGTTTCGACCCTACGACCAGAAAGGGCTTCCCACGTAGCGCTCCCGACAAAGTTGAGGCTGTTCTGAGTGGGAATGACGGTGACTAAATAGCCAGACTCTTTAAGACGTCGAAGCAAATCACAAGCTTTATAAGCGGCAATTCCACCGCCGACACCAAGAATAATCTCACGCCCCAGAGCCAGGCTTTCTGGACGGTTATTGGGGGTAGAACTCTCCTGCGTCATCGCGATTGGCAGATTTAGACGGCTTCGGGAGCCTTAGGTTCCAACTCCGGAGCCTTAGGTTCCAAATTCTCGATGGTCAAGAGGCCTTCATTGATCTCGCGCAAGGCGATAGAGAGTGGTTTTTCATGTACATAAGTGTCGACCAATGGCCCCACATACTCAAGTAGCCCCTCACCTAACTGGGAATAGTAGGCATTGATCTGGCGGGCCCGCTTGGCTGCATAAAGGACCAAGCTGTATTTCGATCCGGCTTTATCTAGCAACTCATCTATCGGAGGATTGGTGATGCCATCCATGTTGCTCATAAAAAACCCCTACCTAAAAATTAGCGTGATTGACCTAGGAAACCTGATGAGAAGTTGCCAATGCTACCAGTTGAGCGACAACATCTTCGACCTGAGAATTCACCAAGGTATGGTCAAATTCGGTCGCAGCGGCCATTTCGGCGGCACCGAGCGCCAATCGTGCGGCTTGGCGTTCAGCGCTATCGCTTCCACGTGCGGCTAAGCGGTTTTGGAGTTCTTCCCAAGAAGGAGGAGCAATGAAGATGAGAAGAGCTGATGGGTCTGCCGAGCGAACTTGGCGAGCCCCTTCGATCTCAATTTCAAGGAGAACATGCTTTCCAATTGCCCGCCACTCTTGGATAGGGTGTTTTGGAGTCCCATATCGGGCGCCGGCAAATTCGGCCCACTCCAGAAACTCCCCGGCCGCTACCATCTGCGTGAATTTCTGCTCAGAAAGAAAAAAATAATCGACCCCGTTGCTTTCTGAAGCACGAGGAGCTCGTGTCGTTGCAGAAACGCTCACCCAAAATCTAGGGTCAGTACGTAAGGCACTGGTGATAGTGCTCTTCCCGACTCCGCCTGGACCTGACATCACAATGAGTAAACCTGGCGGGGTATCAACCTTTAACAATGCACTCTCTTTTCCTAATGCCAGCAGCTGATGCCTGCCTAAGCCACCAAGTCTACGCGATGGTGAAATAGCATTTCGAACCATGATTGTCTCGCAGCGAGTAGGACCTATGCCAGCTACTGCGGAAAGTAACTCTTTTACCCGCATCCGTTGGATCGCTTGCCTTGGATCATTAAGAATTTGAAAGAACGAGAGCTTTCCTGCCGACAAACCTTCTTTGACTTCTGCCCGTGTCCTTCTGCTCAGGGCCGCATTGGCTACCGCTTTGGCGCGCACTTCTGCCGAAATCTTTGGTGGAAGAAAACTAGAGCTCATTACTATTTTGAGGGTCCATTTGTAGGCTCTATTAGAGAGTTCGCAATCTTTCGCGCAGCGACCCTCATTGCCTCAGGAGATTCTTTCCAATAATTAGTGATGGGGCGCCCGATGACCACAAAATTGGCCCCAAGAGATATCGCTTGTTCCGGTGTCATGGTCCGCTTTTGATCTGCAGCATCTGCGCCAACTGGTCGAACACCAGGGGTTATCAATTCAATCGTGGGAGGAACTACTGCTCTAATGGCGGCGACCTCATTGGGCGAGCAGACTATCGATCGGGCGCCGGATGCGACGGCTAGTTGAGCCAAATTGACCGCCGATGCTACGGGTCCCTGAGCAAAACCGATCTGGTGAAGGTCTACTTCGTTGAGGGAAGTTAGAATCGTAACTGCTGTTATGGAAATTTCCGGAACCGCAGAAACAGCAGCAGAAATCATTTCGGATCCACCAGAGGCATGTACCGTCAGAAATCTCGGTGCGATCGTTGCAATCGACTTTGTGGCCGCAGACACAGTGTTTGGAATGTCATGCAGTTTAAGATCAAGAAATAGTTCGAAATCCCCAACGCTTCGCAGACTGTCAATTCCCGATTTTCCAAACTTGAGAAAAAATTCCAAACCGACTTTGTATATGGAAACGCTCTCAGAAGTTACCTCAATCCAATTGCGGGCAACGTCCAACTCATCTGTATCAAGAGCCAGAATAATTTGCGACCTCACTTAGTTCCCTCTCTTCATACTATTGCCCACTCACGAATCTCTGTGCGCAAATCCAATGGCTTCCTCTGTAGTCGAAAAGCCTTTCTCAACTAAAAGATCGCGCAGTTCATTCTTGACCTTGATCGCCGCCAACGGATTTCCAAAAGTTGCCGTACCAATCGAAACAGCAGAAGCGCCCGCCAAAATCAGTTCCAATGCATCTCTGCCAGACGCCACACCGCCCATTCCTAAAATACTTAACTGAGGCAAACGTTGGTGAACTTGATAAATTGCCCGAACTGCCACCGGTCGAATCGCCGGGCCAGATAATCCTCCGGTTTTTCCGGCCAATTTCGGTTTCATGGTGTTGGTATCAATCACCATTCCGAGCAAAGTATTAATTAGGGCAACACCGGAAGCGCCAGCTGAATGCACGCTTTCAGCGATGTCTGCAATGTTGGTTACATCCGGGGAAAGTTTTGCAATCAACGGAACGCGCAAATTAAGATTGGTTTTAACGGCATTGACTGCGGCATATGCAGTATCGGTGTGACAGGAAAATACCTGTCCGCGATTTTCTACGTTCGGGCAAGAAATATTAATTTCGATAGCAGAGATGCCGGGGATTCCATCGAGCTTCTTTGCTAACAAGGCATAATCTTCCACGCTTTCGCCAGCGATGCTAATCACTATGGTTGCATTTTGGGATTTGAGCCATGGAATATCATCCGCTAAGAAATGGTCAATTCCAGGTCCTTGTAATCCGATCGAATTCAGCATCCCGCTAGGTGTCTCAGCCATTCTGGGAGTCGCTCGGCCAGATCGTGGTTTCATCATGATCGATTTTGTAACAATTCCACCAAGCTCTTCCAAGGCGAAGAACTGAGCTAATTCCTTCCCAGATCCAGCGCAACCGCTGGCGGTGAATATGGGGTTAGAAAAGCGCTTCCCTCCTATTTGGGTAGAAAAATCAAAGCTCATAGCTCGCCCCACGTACCCTCAGGAATTTTGCCATTGGTATTCCAAATAACGCTCTCGCTGTTCACCACAGGACCTTCGATACAGCTTCGTTGCATTTTAATAACGCCATCTTCGTCTTTCATGGGAATCACGCAGGTCATGCACACACCAATACCGCAAGCCATGGATTCCTCTACTGCACATTGATGGGGAATCTGCATGAACGCGGCAATCTCGGAAATTGCGGCGAGCATTCCCATGGGACCGCACGAATAGATAACTTCAATATTATTTTTCTCAATAATCTCTGGAAGAAATTCGCTGACTCTTCCGTGTAGTCCAGCGCTTCCGTCATCGGTCGTGATGGTCATAGAATTTACCGAACGTTTGCCCTCTATAGGAGCATAGATTTTCGCGGCAGAACTTGCTCCCAAAACCATATCGACCCGGGAACCTCGATTTTTCAAAACTTCGGCAAGTCCAAATAATGGCGCCGAACCGTATCCCCCACCAACGAGCAGCGCCCGAACGTTCTCCGTCGGGATACCGAATGATGTTCCTAGCGGACCGACCAAATCCACCTTAAAGCCGTTGGGAAGTGATGTCAGCCATTTGCTTCCACCTCCGTGCGGGGCGACAACCAGTTCCAGTAATCCGCCGATATGAGTTTTTGCACTGGCGCGATGTACGGCGAAAGCTCTACGCAAAATCATCGAAGAGGCTTCCCCTCCGACAGAGACTGCAACAAAATTTCCAGGTCTTACATAAGCGGCAAGATCTCCAACTTCAAAAACCATATGATGGTAAGTGCCGACTCTCTTATTGCTGACAATTTCGGCGGCTATTTTTCTGGCGTGTTTATTGATCATCTTAGTAACCACTCTTGTAAGGAGTTGATTGAGAAATCCTTCACATGAAGTTCATTAATTCCGGCAGCAGCGGCCTTGAAGCCGGCGATGGTCGTGATGCAAGGAATTGATCGCTGGACAGCTGCTGTCCTAATCAGCCAACCATCCTGTCGAGTGCCGCGCCCAAGTGGGGTATTAATAACCAGGTTCACTTCTCCGGAATTAATGATTTCCAAAGCTGACCTACGGCCATCATAGGTTTCTCTTTCGGAGTGCTTTCGGACTTGAATTGAATAAATCCCGTTCTCATTTAAGAAGTTATGCGTACCAGCGGTTGTAAAGATAAGGAAACCTAATGAGTGCAACATACGAATCGGCTCGAGCGCACCCAATTTGTCACGGTTGGACAAGGAGAGAAAGACCGAACCTTTGCGAGGGAGTGCTCCGAAAGCAGCACTTTGGCTCTTTGAATATGCTTCGCCAAAGGTCGTAGCGATACCCATGACTTCACCAGTAGATCGCATTTCTGGACCAAGTACGGAATCCACACCCATCCCATCAATTCTTCGGAATCGATTCCACGGCAAAACCGCTTCCTTTACCGAAATTCCATGAGCGACACCATCACCAAATTCAGGGAGAAACTTCTTCTCTCGCAACTGCGAAATGGTCAGCCCTGTTGCAATAAGCGCTGCTGCTTTTGCAAGAGGATTTCCAGTGGCTTTAGAGACAAAAGGAACAGTTCGTGAAGCCCGTGGGTTAGCCTCCAAAACATAGAGTCTTGTGACACCCTGGGAATCTTTAGCTATTGCAAACTGAATATTAATCAACCCGCGGACACCGACATTGGTAGCAATCGTTTCAGTAGCGGAACGGATCGCGTGATGCATCTCTGAACCAATAGAAGTACTTGGCAATACGCAAGCAGAATCACCAGAATGAATTCCAGCCTCTTCAATATGCTCCATAACGCCGGCTAAGAAAAGCTCATGGCCGTCATAAAGTGCGTCAACATCGATTTCAATTGCATCATCAAGAAAACGGTCAATCAATACCGGATGGTTTGGAGTGATTTCTGTAGCCCGTTCAATGAATCCTTCCAAAGATTCATCGTCGTAAACAATCTCCATTCCACGACCACCTAATACGAAGGAAGGTCTCACCAAAACTGGATAACTCAGGCGGTGGGCAATTTCCAAAGATTCAGCATAGGAATAGGCCATTCCGAATTGTGGCGCCAAGAGATTGTTCTTTCGTAAAATTTCGCCAAATGCGCCGCGTTCTTCCGCCAGGTCAATTGCATCAGGGCTAGTTCCCAAAATTGTGACTCCAGCCTCCATAAGTCCACGAGCAAGTCCTAAGGGAGTTTGTCCTCCTAGTTGGGCAATCACCCCGACAATGGGACCAGCAAGTGATTCAGCGTGAATTACTTCCAAGACATCTTCTAAGGTGAGAGGTTCGAAATAAAGTCGATCCGAAGTGTCGTAGTCCGTGGAGACTGTCTCAGGGTTGCAATTAATCATGATGGTTTCGTAGCCAGCCTCTTTCAAGGCATACGCTGCATGGACACAGGAATAATCGAATTCAACTCCCTGACCAATTCGATTAGGACCACTACCAAGGATAATTACGGCTGGCTTAAGGCGCGGAAGTACTTCATTCTCCATGTCATAGCTGGAGTAGTGATAAGGAGTATGCGCTTCAAATTCCGCAGCGCAAGTATCTACAGTTTTAAAAACTGGACGGACTCCATGCCGGATTCGAATGGTGCGAACCTCCGCTTCGGATAAACCTGACAATTCCGATATTTGCGAGTCGGAGAAGCCGTTACTTTTCGCCTTTCGCAAAACGTCAACATTTAAATCACCGGAGTGCGCAATCTCTTTCGCAACGGAGTTGATGATTTGGATTTGCGACAAAAACCAAGGATCAATCTTAGTTAACGCATGAACCTCTTCCAAAGTGGAACCAAGAAATAATGATTTCTGTACTTGTTGCAAGCGATACTCAGTTGGAATGCCGATATTTTCTAGTAGCCACGGCAACTCTTCAATTGAACCGACCCAGGAAAACGACATGCCTTTCTTCTCAACCGAGCGAAGTGCTTTCTGTAGCGCCTCAGTAAAACTACGACCTATCGCCATTGCCTCGCCCACACTTTTCATTGTGGTTGTTAAACGATGATCTGCTTCCGGAAACTTTTCGAAGGCGAATCTAGGCACTTTGACCACGACGTAATCCAAAGTTGGTTCAAATGAAGCTGGGGTCGACTTGGTGATGTCATTTTGAATTTCATCCAAAGTGTATCCAATCGCTAATTTGGTAGCGATCTTGGCAATTGGAAATCCCGTTGCCTTGGAGGCAAGTGCTGAGGATCTTGAGACTCTTGGATTCATCTCAATCACAATGATCCTGCCATCGTGGGGATTGACCGCAAACTGGATGTTGCAACCGCCAGTGGCAACGCCTACTTCTCTAATAATATCGATCGACAAGTCTCGAAGTTTTTGATACTCCACATCTGTCAACGTCAGTGCTGGTGCAACGGTGATGGAATCGCCAGTGTGCACTCCCATAGGATCAATATTTTCAATACTGCAAACAATCACCACATTATCTTTGTGGTCGCGCATAACTTCGAGCTCAAATTCCTTCCAACCAATAATGGATTCCTCAAGCAGTACTTCAGTTGTTGGGCTGTGACGCAATCCGGCTCCAGCGATCAACTCTAATTCGGCTTGGTTGTAAGCGATTCCAGACCCTAATCCACCCATGGTAAAGGAAGGTCTTACAACAACGGGATAGTGCAATTCTTCAACTGCAGCTATGCACTCTTCCATTGCATGGCATATCGTCGAGCGCGTAGATTGGCCACCTATCTTTTCAACTATTCCTTTAAATACTTCACGGTCTTCACCGCGTTTGATGGCAGGAATATCGGCGCCGATTAGTCGGGTGTTGTACTTCTCCAATAAACCATTCTCGTAGAGACCCATGGCCGCGTTAAGAGCAGTTTGACCGCCCAAAGTTGCCAATACCGCAGAAGGACGTTCCTTCGCCAATATCTTTTCAATAATTTCGGTGGTAATCGGTTCCACATAAGTTGCATCGGCAAATTCTGGGTCGGTCATGATTGTCGCTGGATTGGAATTAATAAGGATTACTCGAATACCTTCAGCTTTAAGAACACGACAGGCTTGAGTTCCCGAATAATCGAACTCACAGGCCTGGCCAATAACGATCGGCCCGCTGCCAATGACTAAAACGCTTTCGATGCTCATGTCTCTAGGCATGGGATCCAGCTTTCTTAGTCGATGATTTATGCATGAGATCTACAAAATGGTCGAAGAGGTAAGTAGCATCGTGTGGCCCAGCTGCGGCTTCCGGATGGTATTGCACGCTAAAAGCCGGATTTTCAATCAACTCCAAACCTTCTACAACGCCATCGTTTAAACAAATGTGACTGACATAGCCAGACCCATAAACCGTGGAGAAGTTATTGGAAATTGGAGCTTTCACGGCAAAACCATGATTATGGGCCGTTATCTCAACTTTCCTCGAATTAGTATTTTGTACCGGTTGATTGATGCCCCTATGTCCAAATGGCAACTTATAGGTGTCAAAACCCAGTGCTCGCCCTAATATTTGATGACCAAAACAAATTCCAAATATCGGCATCTGTTCCAAGAGCAATGCCCGCACCAGCAGAACAATTTCGTTCATGGTGGATGGGTCACCTGGGCCATTTGATAGAAATACTCCATCTGGGTTTATAGCCTTAATGTCATCGAGCGAGCTGGACAAAGGCATTACATGAACTTCGATTCCTCTTGCTGCCATCGCTCGCGGGGTGGCCGACTTAATTCCAAGGTCAAGTGCGGCAACAACGAATTGCGTTGCTACTCCCGCCGGAGGCTTAATCACATATTCCTTTGGCGTGGAAACATCAGCCGCAAGAAAGGCGCCAGCCATCTGAGGAGATTTTCGGACTCGAACAACCATTTCGTCGCGAGTGAGTTGCATATCTGAAAAGATTCCAACTCTCATAGCGCCACGATCGCGCAAATGACGAGTTATGGCTCGAGTATCTACTCCTCTAATGCCAACAACTCCCGCTTCAATCAATGACTCTTCTAAACTCCTCTCCGAACGCCAATTGCTCGGTATGGGAGAAGGATTGCGTACAACAAATCCAGAAACCCAAATGCGTTCTGACTCTTCATCGTGATGATTCATTCCAGTATTGCCGATATGAGGAGAAGTCATAATTACGATCTGCTTGTAATAAGAAGGGTCCGTAAGAGTCTCCTGATATCCCGTCATGCCAGTGGAAAAGACTGCCTCTCCAAAAGTTTCACCAACTCCGGCCCAAGGTTCGCCCTCAAAAACAGCGCCATCGTCCAATACGAGATAAGCCTTACGCATGTTTCGCACCTGCCACGGTTCCGTTATTCAAAACAATTTTGCCATTAAAGATCGTGTACTTAACTTTTGCCGAAAAGCTCATTCCGTGAAATGGAGTATTTTTACTTTTCGAACTCATCATCTGTCGATCAACTTCCCATATTTCGTGTGGATTGACCACCACGAGATTGGCTTTCGAACCCACAGCAATCTCTTGACCATGTTCGGAATAGCGTGAGATTTTCGCTGGAGCGATCGACATCCGATCCACCAAATCCACCCACGACATTAACCCCGTTTCAATCATTGTCTTGGCGACTATCGCGAGCGAAGTCTCAAGACCAATCATGCCGAATGCGGCGGCTTGCCATTCACATTCCTTATCTTCGGTTGGATGAGGTGCATGATCTGTGGCAACGACATCTATGGTCCCATCGGCTAAGCCTTGACGAAGGGCGAGAACGTCAGCAGCAGTTCGTAAGGGTGGGTTGACTTTGTAAATTGGATCGTAACCGTAGACAGATTCGTCCGTGAGCAAAAGATGATGGGGTGTAACTTCTGCCGTTACCTTTACACCGCGAGATTTTGCCCAGCGGACTAATTCAACTCCCCCAGCCGTTGTGAGATGGCAGATATGTAGGCGGCTACCCACATGTTCGGCCAACAAGATATCTCTGGCAATTATCGCTTCTTCGGCGATAGCTGGCCATCCGGTTAGACCAAGCAAGGAAGAGACAACACCTTCATTCATTTGTGCGCCGACGGTGAGTCGAGGATCTTGGGCGTGTTGGGCGATGATTCCATCAAAAGTTTTAACGTACTCCAAGGCGCGGCGCATGATCAAAGGATCGTCCACGCAATGGCCATCATCGCTAAAGATACGAACCTGTGCTACCGAAGAAGCCATCGCTCCCAACTCAGCTAATTGCAAACCCTGTTGACCTTGAGTAACAGCGCCAATGGGGAAAACATCGCAGAGACCTGTTTCATGTCCTAGTCGAAGTATCTTCTCCACGACTCCGGCAGTATCTGCCACTGGATTTGTATTGGCCATTGCTGATACTGCGGTGTAACCACCAGCTACTGCGGCCTTGGAACCAGTGAGGACGGTTTCTGAATCCTCTCTTCCCGGTTCGCGCAAATGTGTATGCATATCGACCAAGCCAGGTAACAAGTAGTTTCCCTCGATATCAATTATCTCTTCTTCATTAGCAATGAGCGATATTCCTACTTCTTGAATATGTTCCCCAGCAATTCTCACATCAACTAGCTGGCCGTTAGCAAGTTTTGCATTTTTTATCAGTAAAAACACGATTAGCCTTCCGTTCCGGCAGTAAGTGGAACTCCGCCAAGAAGTGAGTACAACACTGCCATGCGAACAAGTACGCCGTTGGAAACCTGCTCCACTATTACCGAACGTGCAGAATCGGCACCTTCTGCAGTTATCTCCAAACCTCTATTCATGGGACCAGGATGCATAACGATTGCTTGGGATTTCATGGCTTCCAGTCGAGCATTGGAAAGACCATACCAACGAGAATATTCTCTTGATGAAGGAAAAAAGGAATCGCTCATACGCTCTTGCTGAATGCGTAACATCATTACGACATCCATATCAGCGATCACTTCATCGAAATGCAATGAAGTAGTCACTGGCCAAGCCTCAATCCCAACAGGTAACAAGGTCGGAGGAGCTACGACGGTCACGCTTGCTCCCAATTTAGACAGAAGAAGCACATTACTTCTAGCTACTCGGGAGTGAAGGATGTCCCCAACAATCGCAATCTTCAGCCCCGTCAGATCCGCAACATCACGACCGGAGTGCTTCCAAATTGTGAAAGCATCGAGAAGAGCTTGGGTCGGATGTTCATGTGTTCCATCTCCTGCATTAATGACAGATGCCGAAATCCAACCAGAATCTGCTAAGCGAGCTGCTGCTCCAGAAGCACCATGTCGAATTACCACTGCATCCGCACCCATAGCCTGCAAAGTTTGAGCTGTATCTTTAAGACTCTCCCCTTTGCTGACACTGGAACCTTTGGCAGAAAAATTAATGACATCGGCCGATAGGCGTTTAGCCGCCGATTCAAATGAGATGCGAGTTCGTGTGGAGTCTTCGAAAAATAGATTCACCACAGTACGTCCACGAAGTGTGGGTAATTTCTTATTGGGACCATCAGTGATCTTGCGAAGCTCTTCTGCAGTAGCCAAAATATTTTGAGCCTGAACAGCCGTTAAGTCATTGATCGAGAGCAGATGAGAACTAGTCATTTGGCACCCAGGATTTCAACGCCATCGTCGGAATCTATTTCACAAAGGGAAACTTTGACATTTTCCTGCGCTGAGGTTGGAATGTTCTTTCCGACATAATCGGCTCGAATTGGCAGTTCGCGATGACCTCTGTCAACGAGAACCGCCAGTTGAACTGTCCGTGGCCTGCCAATTTCACCCAGCGCATCTAATGCAGCGCGAATCGTTCGGCCCGAGTAGAGAACGTCGTCGACAAGAACCACATCGCGCCCTTCGACGCCGCCAGGCGGAAGCAGGGTTGGTAACAAAGCTCGAGGCGGCCGCATTCGCAGGTCGTCGCGATGCAAGGTGATATCTAGAGTTCCAACCGGCGGAGTGAGTTCAATTTCCCCGAGGATTTTCGCAATTCGCTGGGCAAGATATGCCCCTCGAGTAGGGATTCCCAAAAGCGTGACATTGGCTAGGCCATGATTGTGTTCCACAATTTCGTGGGAAATGCGCTTAAGAGCGCGATTGATATCGCCAGCATCTAAAACAATACTCATTACAACTCCTTCGCCGCCTCTCTGGACGGATCGTTAAAGGATTACCTGGCAAAGATACCATTATTTTCTCCAGGGCTGTGGAGAAGCTCAGTGGGTGTCGATGGGTTTTGGTTAACGTGTGGCGATGAAATCCAATTCCGTAGCCCCCCGACCGCATCAGCTCAATATGTTAGAAATTGGGGCGCAACTTCGTGCCATTCGTAAACAAAAAGGCCTAACCCTTCAAGGGGTTCAAAAACTCTCCGACGGACGTTGGAAAGCAGTGGTAGTTGGCTCCTATGAACGAAACGATCGAACTCTCTCGCTCAAGCGCGCCATCGAATTAGCCGACTTCTACCAAGTTCCACTTACCGAACTTCTGGGTTTGAGCTCGGACCAAGGCATCTTCTCTCGCGGCGAATTACGTCTAGACCTGCGAAGTATCGCCCGAAAGTCTGAGTATGACGATCAAGTACGGAACATTCACACTTTTACCCTGTGGATATGTGCCCGGCGTCGGGATTGGAACGGAGAGATTCTCTCGCTTCGCCGTGACGATTTATCCCTCCTTGCCATAGTTACCTTCTTGGCTGAGGCGGAGGTGGAAAGTTTGTTGAATTCGGCTGGTCTCCTATTTCCGCAGCCAATTCTGCGACAATAACCCGTGGAACTTCTAAAGTGGGATAGCCGCTTTGAGCATGGAAACACGACCTAAAACGCCATTGATATAACTGGAAGATTCGGCAGTTGAGATCTCTTCCGCAATGGAGATCGCCTCATCTATGGCGATTTGGTCATCTAACTCCCCTTGCCACAGGATTTCGAAGAGAGCAATACGCATGATGTTTCGGTCCAACGCCGGCATCCGATCCATATCCCATCCCTGGGCATAGGTGGTAATTAACTCATCAATTTTTCTTCGATGTTCTTGCACGCCTAAAACCAAGGTATGGGTGTAGTCGCCTTCGGACAACTCCGAAGGAGGTCGACTTTCCAGCAATTGCAGTGGATCAATCTTCTTCATTTCCGCTTCATAGAGAAAATCAACTGCTCGCTTTCGAGCCTTTCTCCGTGCGGTCACTAGTTGGCTCGACCTAAATATGCTCCATTTCGAGTATCAACCAAGATCTTCTCATCCTGCTTAATAAAGAGCGGAACTTGGATCGATATACCAGTTTCGAGCGTTGCTGGTTTAGTTCCACCTGAAGATCGATCGCCTTGCAATCCTGGTTCGGTATAAGTGATGGTCAATTCCACCGAGGCCGGCAATTCAACAAAGAGTGGGTTTCCTTCATGAACGCCGACGATTGCCTCGCAATTTTCCAGCATGAAATCGGCTGAATCTCCAACGGTTTCGGCGGAGATATTCATTTGGTCATAAGTCTTGGAATCCATAAAGACGAAATCCTCGCCGTCTTTGTATAGGAACTGCATATCGCGCTTTTCTAGAATGGCAACGTCAACTTTCACGCCAGCGTTAAAGGTGCGATCAATCACCTTGCCGGAAAGCACTGACTTCAACTTTGTTCGTACGAAGGCCGGACCCTTTCCCGGCTTTACATGCTGAAATTCAACAACATTCCAGAGCTGACCTTCAATATCTAAAGTCATGCCATTCTTCAGGTCATTTGTGGTTGCCATCAAAAATCCATTCCGTAAGTTAAAAAAGTGTCTATCGCGATGAATACTGCAGGTAAGAAGAGTACCTGAAGAGTGCTTAGGCTAAAGAATTGACGCCCTAGTTGGCTAATTTGCGAGTAACTGAGCCAGCGCAATTAAGGCCAAGCGATAAGAATCCGGCCCAAAACCAGCGATTGTGCCCTTGGCTACTCCTGAGATCACAGAAGTATGGCGAAATTCCTCCCTCGCCATGGGGTTTGATAAATGGACTTCGATCAGGGGCGCCGTCAACATTTGCGCCGCATCGCGAATCGCATATGAGTAGTGGGTGAAGGCAGCTGGGTTAAGGATCACCGGCAACTGTGAATCGGCCGCTTCGTGGAGCCAATGGATGATCTGGACTTCATCATCACTTTGGCGAATATCAACGTCAATTCCTAATTCCACAGCTGAGTCGGAAATATACTCAGATAATTTCTCAAAATTCATCTCCCCGTAAATGGCAGAATCTCGAAGATCCAGACGAGCCAGGTTTGGTCCATTGAGAACTAATACCTTCATGAAGAAATCCTTCCATAAACTTGCGCAAGTAATTGATCCGAAGCTGCTTCTATCCAATCAGGTTGACCGATGCGAGAAATTCCAACAAACCTAAGCCGGCTCCCCCTGCTCTTCTTATCCGATCGCATCAAATCAAGTAATTGAGGCCATGCCTGTGCCGGGTAAGTAATTGGCAATCCAAAACGAGAGAGAAGTTGGCGATGTACATCCACACTAGATTCTGCAAGACCACATAATTCCCTACTTAATTCGGCAGCGAAGACCAATCCGATTGCAATAGCTTCTCCATGGCGCATCTGGTAATTAGCATGCTTTTCAATGGCGTGTCCAAGGGTGTGGCCATAGTTAAGTATTTCCCGCAACTTTCCTTCTTTAAAATCTGCACTGACAACTCGTGCTTTTACCGTGATGCTTTTCTCTATCAACGCAGGTGCTTTTCCTCGGATCTCAATAAGAGATGCGGCCGAATCAATGAGCGAGAGGATTTCACTATCCGCTATGAAACCAGTCTTAATTACTTCGGCCATTCCCGCAGCAAAGTCTCGATCACTAAGTGAATGTAAGAAAGAAGGATCCATCAAAACTGCAGAAGGCGAATAAAAAGCACCCACAAGATTCTTTCCCGCATCGGTATTTATCCCGGTTTTGCCACCAACGGAGGCATCGACCATGCCAGCCAATGTCGTCGGAAAGGCGAACCACTGGATTCCGCGTAACCAACTCGAAGCCGCAAACCCCGCCAGGTCGGTAGTGGCTCCGCCTCCTATTGCTACTATCGCATCGGACCTAGTGAAATTTTCATCTCCCAATTTCCCCCAAATATGGGTCAAGGTCTCCGCACTCTTTTGAGATTCTCCATCTGTAGTGTCAAAAATTATGCAATTTTTAAGTTCACCGATTACATCATCAATTCTAAAAAGTATTCGTAATGATTGCGGAATTACAATGAGAACTCTTTGGAAATTTCCGCTGATGCGCCCAAGTTCTTCAACCCAATTAATTCCGATAGAAACTGCATATTGGCGATCTGAATTAACGGAAATTTCGGTCATGAAAGAATTCCCAGCAATATCGCGATCTCGTGAGCGACTTCATTGGGTTTCTTGTTATCCGTTGACACTGTGAAGTCTGCTAACTCTTCGTAGATGGGTCGACGCTTCTCCATGAGAGAGAGCCACTGTTGTCGGGGATTAATGAGCAAGAGGGGACGATCCTTATTAAATCCCACCCGTGGACCCGCTTGAGCGATGGAAACATCGAGAAACACCACGTGAGCGCTGGAACTCTGGATCAAGGACTGCGTCTTTGGATCCAAAATGGCGCCCCCACCAAGTGATAGAACGCCAGTGAGAAGTTGCAGACTTTCGGATACGACTTCGGCTTCGAGTTTACGAAACACTGGTTCGCCATCATCGACGAAAATTTCCGAAATCTTCTTCTGGGACCGTTCTTCAATGAGAGCGTCGGTATCATGAAATGGAAGTTGAGCAATTTTTGCCAACGCTTTGCCTACCGAAGATTTCCCAGCCCCAGGCGGGCCGATCAAAACTACGGTTGACATTGCAATTTACTCAATCTCTAACGAAGAAATGTAAGACTGGAAATTTCGACGAGTTTCCATGACGCTATCGCCGCCGAATTTTTCTAGGACGACATCTGCAAGTACCAGGGCCGCCATCGCCTCGCCTACGATTCCGGCTGCAGGTACGGCACATACATCGGAACGTTGATTGATCGCTTTTGCAGGCATTCGAGTCAAGACATCGATCGTATCTAGCGCTTTTGGCACGGTGGATATTGGTTTCATCGCAATTTTGACCCGTAGAACTTCACCGTTGGACATACCACCTTCGGTTCCGCCGGCACGATCGGTTCGGCGCACAACTTTTCCGATCTCATCAAGTTCAATTTCATCGTGGGCGATTGATCCTCTTCGGGTGGCGGACAAAAAGCCATCCCCCAGTTCAACGCCTTTAATCGCTTGAATCCCCATCATTGCTGCAGCCAATTTGGAATCCAATCGACGATCCCAATGAACATGAGAGCCCAATCCGGGTGGAAGATTGAAGGCAAGGACTTCAATGACGCCACCAAGCGTGTCACCATCTGAATGAGCGGAATCAATCTCAGCCACCATGGCTTGGCTTGTCTTTGGATCCCAACAACGGACCGGATCGGCATCGACCAAATCTCGATCAGCAAATGTTGGAAGCGGCATTTCGTCTGGTACTCGGACTGACCCGATGGAGACGACGTGGCTCATGATGGTTATACCCACACTTTGCTCCAAAAAAGCCCGAGCAATTGCACCTAATGCTACGCGTGCAGCCGTTTCTCGAGCACTTGCCCGCTCCAGAATCGGTCGCGCATCGTTAAAGGCGTATTTCTGCATACCGACCAAATCAGCATGACCCGGACGAGGTCTAGTAAGAGGTGCATTTCGGGCTAAGGATGCCAATATCTCGGGCTCCACCAGATCGGCGGACATGACCTTCTCCCACTTCGGCCACTCAGAATTACCTACTTCGATGGCGATCGGGCCACCCTGGGTCAAACCGTGTCGAACTCCCCCTTGGATTGAAACCACATCCGCTTCGAAATTCTGGCGGGCACCCCGTCCGTAACCCAAGCGGCGACGTTGGAGGTCAGCATCAATAGCTGCTGTTGAAATTTCTACTTGCGCTGGGATACCTTCGACGATCGCGGTCAGGGCAGGTCCATGAGATTCTCCTGCTGTTAACCAGCGAATCATTTATTCCTCCTAAGGTTCTACTGCAGAACGTGGGCAATTGTCTCAGATTCTTCTCCTACCCGCTTCGAAATACCCTTCTAAGCTGACCGGACGACTCCATTTAAGAATTGTCGCATCTGTGTGTACTCGAAATCTCGGCCCGTCATGATCCTAATTTGATCCAGGGCCTGTTCCACCAGAAGGGTAAATCCATCGATTACTGGCAAATTCAACGCCTGCCATTTTGCCACTAGTTGGGTAGGCCAAGGGTTGTACAGGACTTCGAATAAGGTTCCTCGGGCTTGATGTACTGCCAACGCCAACGAATCGGCTGCCCCGGCTGGCAGAGTAGAAACAACCAGGTCGTAATCACTGAGGCTGGAATTGAGCGGCAGGAAATGGAGATCGAGATCCTGTCCGGCTTGCTGCAACTTCGGGATCCGCTCGCGACTTCGCAATAAAACATCGACACCCGAAACTAATCCTGTCAACGCTCCAAGTGCCGCCCTAGCTGTCCCACCTCCGCCGATAATCGCCACCTTGCTGATTTTCACATCTTGAAAAATTCTGACAAAGGCCAAGTAGTCGGTGGAACAGAGGATTGTCTTGCCGTCTTCAAAGAAAAGGGTATTTCCCGAAGAAATTCGCGCAGCTACAGGATCAACGAAATCAACTATTCCCAGTGCGCTCTCTTTTAACGGCATGGTTAAAGAGAGTCCAGCCCATTCCGAAGCGTCCAAGGATTTGAGGAAATCGGCAAAATTTGAATCCGCCATTTCAATCGCTGTATACATTCCCGGGTAACCCAGTTGTTGGTAAGCCGCGTTGTGAATAAGTGGAGAAAGACTATGGGAGATTGGCGACCCTAATACAGCAGCACGCATCATTTAAAAGCCCCCGCCGCCAAATTTTGATGGTAAACAATCTCCCACTTCGCAAATTGTGAATAATCTGCAGTGAATCGAGTATCTCCAGGTTTGACTGTGATGAAGTACAGCCAACTTCCTTTCTCTGGATGAAGAGCCGAAAGAATTGCTGCCTGACCTGGATTGGAAATTGGCGTTGGCGGCAGACCTACATTTCGATAGGTGTTGTATGGAGACTGGATCTGCAGACTCGACGCGGATAGCGAAATCTGGCCGCGCAGATTTGCGGCGTATTGAACCGTCGAATTTAATTGCAACGGCATTCCGATCCGCAATCTGTTGTAAATTACTTGACTAATCTTTGCGAAGTCAGAAGGGTCGCCTTCCACTTGAGCCATGGATGCGACCGTGAGTACTTGGTAGCTGGAATAGTTTTCGAAACCTCGTTCTAAATGTACTTCCGCTGAAATCGTGGAAAATTTAGCGACCATAGCGTCGAATGCGCTCTTGGCCCTAGTTCCTTTAGCAAATGAATATTGGGCAGGAAAGAACATCCCCTCCAGGCTTCCACCTACATTTGCAATTGCTGGCTTTACCTTTTTCAGAACAGCGTCCGAATAACCAGATATAGAGGAGCTGCTCTTTACTTGAGCCACCACATCGGAGAGTGTCGTGCCCTCTTTAATGTTGATGACACCAATCAATCTTTTCGTGTCCAATAGTTCCAAGAGCGCTTGGTTGGAAGTCAGATGCGTGTGAATTAAGTGGACGCCGGGCGCAATGGATTGAGAGCGAGGATCTTTTACGGCTAGTTGAAAAAAGATCTTAGAACTCTTGATGACGCCTCTCTTCTGTAAATTGATAGCAATAGCCGAACCACTTTGACCGTTTGCCACCTCAAAAGAAATTTCAGTTCCTGGTGTGCCAGCCTTAAATTCGGCTGTAGGCCGGAACTGACCATAACTGAAAACAATCACTATCAGTATGCCGCCAATAATCCATTTTCTTTTGCCAAGGAAATTCACAAAGTAGTCCCTTGAACTTTCCCGGTGATTCTCTCTTGTTCCATGGCGCTTTCCAGTATTACTACCGCTGCCATTTCGTCAATGGTCGAACGGGCACTCTTTGTGTTGTGACCCGAAGTACGCATATTCTGCATAGCCCCTACAGTGGAAAGCCTTTCATCAATCATGATTACTGGGCATGGCGCCAAAGTTGACAGCATCCGACCGAAGTCAAGTGCTCCTTCACTTTTTACGCCACGATCGCCAGACATATGTTTAGGATCGCCCACAAAAACATAGATAGGTTCTACTTCAACAAAAATTTCACTAATTCGAAGTGCCAGATCTGGATCGCTTGCATCCAAGGTCAATAACGGTGAGGCCAGAATTCCGGAGCGATCAGAAGCAGCTACGCCAATTCGCACCTGTCCAAAGTCAAAGGCGATCCTTCTGCCAGTGAGCATGAGTTACCGACCGGAGGATTCGCTAATCAGAGTCAAGATCATCGAGAGCGCTTCTTGGCTCTTCTCTGGATTAACGCCGCCACCTTGAGCAAAGTCAGCCTTACCTCCGCCGCCGCCACCCAAAACCAAAGATCCAGCTTTCACCAAATCACCTGCCTTTATTCCAAGGCTTTGAGCGAATTCACTGACGGAGGCAACGAGAGTTGCCCGGTCGCCGGAATTGGAAATGAGAACCACCACACCATTCTTAATACGATTGCGCAAATTGGCAGCAATTTCCCGCAGATTCTCTACCGCTATGCCATCGGATAATTGAGCGATGATGAAACTAACATCCCCAACTTGTCCAGTTTTATCCAAGAGTTTTTCGGCATCTTTGACCGCTTCGGCAGTTTTATATGTCGCAAGATCTTTCTCAGCGACCCGCAATTTCTCCAACATAGAGTGAATGCGCTCTGGAAGTTCTTCAACGCGAGCACCCTTCACTATTTCGGTGAGTGAGTTCAAAATCAGATGTTCCCGGGCCAAGAAGTTAAAGGCATCGGCTCCAACAAGAGCTTCCACTCGGCGAACCCCGGCACCAATGGAGGACTCGGAAAGTAACTTGACTAGCCCTAATTGGGCAGAGGAAGTCACATGCGTCCCACCGCATAATTCTTTTGCCCATTCACCAATACTGACAACGCGCACACGATCGCCATACTTCTCACCAAATAGCGCCATTGCTCCGATTGCCTTCGCTTCACTCTGGCTCATGGTTTGGGCCTGCACGGAAAGATTTTCTAGAAGTACAGTGTTAACTCTAGATTCAACTTCTTGAAGAACTGAATCCGGAACCGCGCTGGAAGAGGGAAAATCGAATCTAAACCGACCCGGAGCATTCTCGGAACCGGCCTGAGTTGCAGCCTCACCTAGGGCTTCGCGAAATGCCTTGTGGACCATATGGGTTGCGGTATGTGCACGACTAATTGCCATACGTCGTTCAACGTCGATGGATGCCAGCACCGCAGAATCAACCGCCACAGACCCTTGAACAATTCGACCGCGGTGAACATAAAGACCAGGAACCGGACTTTGCACTTCATCAATTTCAATCAAGGAGCCGTTGCTCAAACGAATCAATCCGCCGTCAGGAAGTTGTCCACCAGCTTCCGAGTAAAAAGGAGTGCGATCCAAGACGATTTCGACATCTTGATCGAGATCGGCTTCAGATACCGGCACACCATCAATCAAAATTGCTTTTATCGTAGATTCAGTTTCGGTCTGGTCGTAACCTAAGAATGAAGTGGATCCCACTGTGTCAATAATGGCGCGATACTCACTTAAGTCAGTGTGCCCAGTCTTCTTGGCTCGAGCATCGGCCTTCGCGCGATCCTTCTGCTCCTTCATCAATCGACGGAAGCCATCTTCATCCACGGAGAGATTCATTTCCGTGGCCATTTCCAAGGTCAAATCAAATGGAAAGCCGTAGGTATCGTGCAATTTAAAGACGGTATCTCCAGTAAGTTTTACACTCTTGCTCTTCTTTACCTCTGCCGCCGCTAGATCGAATATTAAAGTTCCACTTTTGAGAGTTTGCAAGAAAGACTCTTCCTCGCCAACAGATACTGAAAGAATTCTGGCTCGGTCTTCAATCAATTCTGGGTATTGAGGCCCCATTGCTTGCAATGATGCTTCAATGAGTTCACCGAAAGTTGGCTCGTGCGCTCCTAGGATTCGCATATTTCTAATAGTGCGTCGCATCATTCGGCGAAGAACATAGCCGCGACCTTCATTGCCCGGCAAAACTCCATCGCCAATCAACATCATGGAAGTTCGTGCATGGTCTGCAATGACGCGAAGAGCAACATCACTTTTTGCATTGGAACCGTAACGAACATTGGTTAACTCAGTAGCCCGATTTAAAATTTGCATAGTGGTATCAATTTCGTAGATATTTTCCACACCTTGCAAAAGCGCAGCCGTTCGTTCCAAACCTAGGCCAGTATCAATACTTTTGGCGGGAAGTTCTCCGACGATGGGGAAATCATCTTTACTGCCACCTTGACCACGCATATTCTGCATGAAGACAAGATTCCAGACTTCCAAATAGCGATCCTCGTCAGCAACCGGACCGCCCTCTTTGCCGTATTGGGGACCTCGGTCGTAATAAATTTCCGAACAAGGTCCGCACGGTCCAGGAATACCCATTGACCAGAAATTGTCAGCCATACCCCTTCGTTGAATGCGTTCGCGTGGGATCCCAATTTGGTTGTGCCAAATATCAGCGGCTTCGTCATCGTTTTGATATACGGTTACCCATAACTTCGATTCGGGAAATCCATAACCGCCATCGGCGATAGGTTTTGTCAGTAACTCCCAGGCCAGAGCAATGGCGCCCTCTTTGAAATAATCACCGAAAGAAAAATTTCCGCACATCTGAAAGAAGGAGGCGTGGCGGGTGGTCTTTCCCACTTCCTCAATATCCAGGGTCCGCACACATTTTTGTACCGAGGTGGCACGTTGATAAGGAGGAGTCATCTCCCCCAAGAAGAAGGGCTTGAATGGAACCATCCCGGCGTTGACAAGGAGCAAGTTGGGATCGTCAGCTATTAAGGAGGCCGAAGGTACCACGGTGTGTTGTAAGCCTTGGCTATTGCCTGATTCAAAAAATTTAAGCCAACGTTCCCGAATTTCTGCTGAATTCACGCTTGCTACTCGGAATCGCTGGAAGATCGGCGCCTGGACTTGTTGGGCTTACTAGCGCCTTTTTTCAATTGCGCGGCAGCCAAAATCGCTCCAGCTGCTTTCATGGCCAAAGTGTTCTTATCCATGAAGGAACCCGTTGCGGAGGTGATCTTCTCGGTCAACTCTTCAGCCGACTTGGTAATTTTGTTGATGCTCTGGAGTGGGCCATTAACCAAAGTGACCGTAGTAGTGACCTCTTCGATGAGAGGCGCGGTTTCATCCGTTAACGACTTCAACGAGACCTTTGCTTCGTCCACCAGTCTGCCGACTCGGATGACTACATAAGAAATCGCGATAGCAATAACTGCCAATGATGATGCCGCAATGATTGTGGCAATGCCTCCAGGACCCATACCTACAGACTACCCGAAACTACTCTTGCGTCGAAGCAAATAAAGGAAGCACCACATCAGATTTCTGATGGGATTTGTGAGCATTAAGTGCCGCCAGATGGTAATCCTCAATCGCTGCAATATTGTTGGAATTCAGGTATGGACGCCCATCTACCAAAGGTCCTACAGACCCTTCCATAACTGCCACTACATCTTCGCCCGAAAGTGTTTTATAGGTCTCTAATGCATGGGCCAAAGCGAGTACTTTGACACGATTCTCAACCAAAATCTCCAGCGCTTTTTCAAGAAGTGTAGATAAATTATCTTCGATTCGATCTGAAAGGGCTCTGCGCATCTCCTTTGCGCCATCCTCCTTACCTTTGCCGCCCCCGGGTGCACCAACTTCAAAACGGCGATTGGATGCATGGGATGAGACGGTAATGCCCATCCCCCAGTGACCTTCCATAAAACTAGCGATAGTGGTTGCACTCTCTAAATCGCCAGAGACTCCGGATGAGTTATCTCCATCAAAGAACATTCGCTCCCCAGCCAAAGAGGCAAGCGAGACCAGAATGTCGGCTTCGTACTCAGTGCGCCATCGGGTGAATTGGTCATCGGGTGGAATGCTGGCAACCATTCCCAGATAATCCGAGCCCTTTTCGATCGTAGCCAGATCAATAGTCATGTGATACCGAGCTAAATAGGCCATAACTCCATGGCAGGCTTCATGAACCGCCACTGCATGACGCTCTCGGTCGATATATTCAACATCTTCGGCCGGTCCCAACTCCTTAAGTTGCTTTGCCTTAATCATGTCGGACCAGGTGATGGAAGTTCGCCCATGACGAATTGCCATGATCAGCGCTTCATTTATCGTGTCCTTTATTGTGGCACCAGTTGCATACGGGGTGATGGTCGCCAATTTATCAACTTCTTCGGCACTCAAGGAGTGCGAAACTTTTGAGAGATAGCCTTCATAAGTCCTAATGCGACCAGCCTTGCTTGGGTACCCGACTCGGTACATCCGATCAATTCTTCCAGGGCGCAACAGCGCTTCATCCAGCGCTTCTGGCATGTTGGTAGCCATCACAACCAAGATTCGATACTTGGGAGGATTCTTCGGGCGCATTCCCAAAGTACGGCGAACAATGCGATTAAAAAATCCGCGCGGTTTCTTCAATCCGGAAAGTTCCGTTAGTAGGGCTTGAAGCGTACCCATTCCAGAATTGCCACCACCCATGGCGCTGTTGGCAACAAAACTTTCTTGAGTGAGAAGGTTGTGAGTTAATAAGTTCACACTTGGTTCGGACAAATAGGTACCGCCTCGGCATTGGGTTCCCGATAGCGCACTTGTGTTATTGGCAGAGTTGAGCGAGAAGCGACCACCTGAACTGGAAATTCCACGATTACCCAGAGAGTCTGCTTCATCAAAAAATACAACGACTCCGCCATAGCGAAGTGCAAGCTTTCGTAATTTTCTAAAGAGTGATTTTACCTTCAAGACACCAACACCAAAGAACATATTGTTAAAGGCGCCAGGATCTACGAATACAAAAGGTTTACCGGTCTCCCCCGCCATGGATTCGGCCATCAAGGTCTTTCCAGTTCCCGGAGGTCCCCACAACAAAATTCCACCGGGTACATAGCCGCCATGTTTTTCAATTTCCTCGGGTGATTCTAGGAAGAGCAAATTCTCACGAATTCGATTGAGAACATGGTCCTGCCCCCAGACATCGGAAAACCTAGTGCGGATGTCATCTGGGAAATAGGTATCAATGCCACCTCGACTGAGAAACCAAAACATCGCAACAAATTGAATGACGACGAAAAAGACTCCGAAGAGTAACTGACCAAGGAGCGGAAGTGCGCTCCAGAGCGCCTTAGGCGCCATAAACAATGCCTTAACCGGAGTTTCCTTGTAGATCGCGCTCAGTACAACCGACAACATCACAATAAAGAGAAGAGCTTTGACCACTCGAGAAATTCGGTAGCGAGTCCAATCGCTGAACTTGTGAATCAGAGAATCTACAGCTGCAAAATATCTTTGCCAGATCCCATGATAGGGAGCGAGCATTTCGGCCAACCCAAAGTGGGCCTGTCGGATGACTTCGGCACCCAGAAGGAAGAATATCCACCATCGAGTGCGAAAACCGCTGACGATCGCATCTTTTGCAGAAAGGATTGGATTATCGGCCAGATCGGCCCAGACCAAAATGAAAAATACGATGGTAAAAAGAAGCGTGAACTTCAAGCGATCATAAACCGATAAGTGAATCCGAGTTTTTCTATCGGTATCTCGCGGACGACTGCTCTCGGTCATCTTTTACCTCTCACTGTGAAGGAACTGACAATCTCATCGATAACTTTGAGATTCTTTGAAAAACAAGTACTAGTACAGCGAACGATCAAAACGTAGATTGTGGAACGATCATCGGAGACCAAGGCGGTCTGATCAATTGTTTGCGAGACACCTTTCTTAGGTGTGAATTCGAAAACCGTATGAACACCACGAGCGATTTTCTGAATAGATTCTGCGTCATCAAGCAATTGAAATTCTGGAGCGGTCGCGTCCAGGCCAGAGGCCCAAGAAGTCACTGGCACAATCATGTTTCGAAGCGAGTTATAGGAAACTGCATCTATTTCCTCTGGCAACAGCGACCGCACTCGAATGTAGGCAAGCGGTACCGTTGGCGCCACTAAACTCAAAACATGTGAAGAAGTAATTTTCTTACTGGGTGAGAATGCCTCTTGCCACTTCACTGCATATAACCGATCTAATGCCGTCCCCGTTGCACCTTGACCTTCGCGCGCATTGAGCGCCGCATTAGAAACACGTATCCAATTCTTCGGCACCGAAAAATAGACGCCATCGGTTTTATCGACTGCATAGAGCCGACTTGGCCCTGAGCAACTTGTCAGTGCGAGGCTGGAGATGATCACGACAAAGCAGAGAGCGCCTAATTTTCGAATATACACCGCGGCAATCTTGCCCTATTTCCGGCTATTTTTCCGCTCAGGCGAGCATTGACTATGGAACTGGTGTGAAGTCAACGCCGGCTTCTTTGCGTTGTGGCGCAGTAATCGGAGTCGGGGCTCCAGTTAATGGATCTCCGCCACTGGCCGTTTTTGGAAAAGCAATCACTTCGCGGATGGATTCAGCACCTGCAAGCAGCGCACAGAGTCGATCCAGTCCGATAGCGATTCCACCATGGGGAGGTGGCCCGTAGTTGAAGGCCTCTAAGAGGAATCCAAACTTGCTCTCGGCTTCTTCAGGAGTCAAACCGATTACATCAAAGACTCGCTTTTGAACTTCGCGTTGATGAATTCTTATCGAACCGCCACCAATTTCATTTCCGTTCAGGACAATGTCGTAGGCATATGCAAGCGCTTCCGCTGGATTGGTGTGAAAGTTTGCAGCAAATTCGGGCTTTGGTCCGGTGAATGGATGATGAACCGCATGCCAGCCACTTTCGGGGTTTTCGCTATCCAATAGTTCAAACATTGGGGCATCTACGACCCAGAGGAATTCCCATTTGGTTTCATCGATCAGCTTGCATCTACGACCAATTTCCAAACGGACTGCGCCTAGTAAATTTAGTGAAGAGATCCGGTTGCCAGCTGCGAAGAAGATTGCATCTCCGGGGGCAGCGCCAACTTTGCTAGCAATTCCAGCAATTTCTTTCTCAGATAAATTCTTTGCAACTGGACCACCCAAAGTTCCATCTTCATGGACCAAAATGTAAGCCAAGCCTTTTGCTCCGCGGGCTTTTGCCCAATCTTGCCAGGCATCCAGATCGCGACGAGCTGAACTAGCGCCGCCTGGCATAACGACAGCGCCAACGTATTCAGATTGGAACACGCGGAAAGTTGTTTCAGCAAAGAACTCCGTGACATCTGTGAGTTCGTTGGCAAAACGTAGATCTGGCTTATCCGACCCAAAACGACGCATTGCTTCGTGATAGGTCATATGTGGAATTGGGGTAGGAATTTCGTAGTTAACAACCTTGCGGAAAACATCTGTGAGAATCTTTTCGGCAACCTCGATGATGTCCTCTTGATCAATAAAAGACATCTCAATATCTAACTGCGTAAATTCGGGTTGTCGATCTGCCCGAAAATCCTCGTCTCGGAAGCATCTAGCAATTTGATAGTACTTTTCCATGCCGGCGACCATCAACAACTGCTTGAAGAGTTGCGGGGACTGCGGCAGGGCGTACCAACTACCCGGTTGAAGTCGGACTGGAACCAAAAAGTCCCGAGCGCCCTCAGGTGTGGATCTAGTTAGGTAGGGGGTTTCGATTTCCAAGAATTTCGCTTCATCCATTGCAGCACGGATAGCTGAAGTAACCTGAGAACGCAGTCGTAGATTTCGGGCTGGGCCTTCACGGCGCAGATCCAAATATCGATATTTCAATCGAACTTCTTCGCTGATGGTGCTCAGATCCCCGCTATCGACAGGAAATGGTAGAGGCGCTGCTTCGCTCAAGACTTCCAATTTTTCGCAAATAATTTCGATTTCCCCAGTAGGAATAGCTAGATTTTCATTTCCAGCCGGACGAAGACTGACCGTCCCGGTGAGCAATATGCACCATTCAGCTCGCAACGAACCAGCCACGTTTTCATCATGAATTACCGCTTGAACAGCTCCGGATGCATCCCGAAGATCGATAAAAGCAACCCCACCATGATCTCGGCGGCGGGCTACCCAGCCAGCCAGAATCACGGTAGATCCAACATCGCTCTTGCTCAGAGTTCCTGCAGTATGCGTTCTTAGCATTGCTTAATTCACAACCTAACTGTCTCGAAGAAATTCTTCTAAAGAAGAAATCGTAACGGATTGGCTTTCGCCTGAATTCATATTTTTGACCGGGATGGACTCCATGTGAAGTTCATCAGCGCCTAACACCAAAGAAAATTTTGCCCCGCTCTTGTCGGCCATTTTCATAGCGCTCTTCAATGCTCGATCGCCGTACGCCATATCAACGGTCAATCCGGCATTTCTTAGTCCATTTACAATTTGAGCAACTTTCACTTTCGCCTCATCACCTAAAGCGATTGCAAAAAGGTCCAGTTTTTGTAGCGGGGCCAGCTCAATTTCCTCGGCTTGGCAGGCCAATAGAATCCGATCGACACCCATTCCATAACCAATGCCAGATAAATCAGCGCCTCCAAGTTGTTTCATCAATCCGTCATACCGCCCACCGCCACCAATTCCAGATTGAGCACCCAATTTTTCGTGGATAAATTCGAAGGTGGTTCCGGTGTAATAGTCCAACCCTCGGACCATGCGTTTATTAATAACAAAATCTATGCCAAAATCCTTAAGCAGCGACTGTACGGAGTGGAAATGCGCCTTACTTTCCTCCGATAGATAGGTGAGCAGTAACGGGGCATTTTCCATCTGCTTCTGCACCGCCTCGCGCTTGTCATCGAAGAGACGTAATGGATTGACAGCCGCCTTTGCGCGAGTCGCCTGGTCCAATTCAAGCCCAGCGATGAACTTATCCAAATCGACTCGATGCGCTTTTCGGGATTGAGCGTCTCCAAGCGAAGTAATCTCTAATCGGTAATCCTTTAATCCTAATTTCTTTAAACTGCGATCGGCAGTGGCGATTACTTCCGCGTCAATCTCGGGATCATTGAGCCCAATGGCCTCAATACCCACTTGGTAGAACTGACGGTAGCGACCTGCTTGTGGGCGCTCGGCTCTAAAGAAAGCGCCGGAATACCAAACTTTTACGGGTAGTTGACCGCGATCCAAGCCATGCTCTATCACCGCTCGCATTACACCAGCAGTTCCTTCTGGGCGAAGCGTGATAGACCGTCCGCCTCGATCCTCGAAGGTGTACATCTCTTTAGTGACTACATCCGTGGTTTCGCCTACGCCTCGGGCGAAAAGTTCGGTATCTTCAAATACTGGAAGTTCCATGAGTAAATACCCAGCTTGCACCGCCGCGGATATTAAACTTTCACGAACCACTTCAAAATGCAGTGAGCGCGGCGGGGCATATTCACTAACCCCTTTTGGCGCCTGAAATTTCATGACCATTTCCCATTCAAGAATTCTTCACGTAGGTAAGGATTACTCTTACGCTCTCGGCCAATTGTAGTTTGACCACCATGACCTGGATGAACAATTAACTCATCGGCCAGGGGAAGAACCTTCTCTTTTAATGTTTTGAGCATCGCGACAGGCGAACTTGTAGGTAAGTCATATCTTCCAATCCCGCCGGCAAAGAGGGTATCGCCAGAGATTAAATGCTCATTGTCTACCTGGACCATGATGGAACCTTTGGTGTGACCTGGCGAATGAATCATTTCCAAATGCATTCCTGCAATTTCGAGCTTTTGACCATCAGCGACGACCTGCACTTCAGCTGGTTCGGCAAAATCAGTAACACCCAATTGGGTCATCAGGGCTCGCAATTCACCATCGGGCCGCAACGCCCGCCAGGGATCGGTCAAAAGAGCGCGGTCGCTCTGGTGAATGAGAGCCGGGATTTGGTAGTGATCAGAAACCGGAAAAATCGAGAATGTGTGATCCAGATGCCCATGTGTCAGGATTGCTGCGATTGGTTTGAGATTCTCCTTATCCAGGACACGTCTAACTCGCTCTAACATGCTCGGATCTCCGCCTATGCCCGGGTCCACAATCAAACATTCAGAATTTCGTGCCGAGGCAAAAATCCAACAATTAGTCCCAAAATAGGGTGCCTGGATTACTTCAATTATCAAGCTTGCCCCTCAACTTCCCTCAGTAAAGGGGTTCAGGGTACCCTTATCACTCTGTAATTGATGGCCGTTTAGCTAACGAACCCTCAACTTAGGTCATATCCGTATCCGATCTACGCAGTGCCACAACGGAAGCTTGCACAATGCAAGCGACGCGCAACCGACGAAGGAGCCCACGATGGAAAACACACCAGTTGAAGCAGTAGCAGAAGATTCAACCCCGGCAGAACGTCCATCGCTGCCAGTCTCAGCCGCTTCGGCTCTGGTTGGAGATCCTTCTCAATTTGGTCGCGTTGGTGAAGACGGAACGGTATTTGTCATTTTGGCAGACGGTGAAAGAGCCGTGGGTTCATACCCAGGCAAAAGCCCTGAAGAAGCGTTGGCCTATTTTGTTCGAAAATTTGAAGCATTAGCCTCTGAGGTTGCGTTGTTAGCCGCACGAATCAAAAGCGGCGCCATGGTTCCATCAGATGCTGCACAGGCAGTAGGCAAACTGCGCGAGCAAGTGTCCAACTTAAATGGTGTTGGCGATTTGGCAACATTAGCAATTGCGGTTGAACAAATTCCTTCGCTTATCGAAGATCATCAAGCGGCTTATCAAGAGCGCAAAGAAGTTGAAAACGCGATAAAAGAAGCAAAGCGAGCCCAAGCTGTTGCCCACAAAGAGAAGATAGTTTCAGAAGCTGAAGAGCTCGGTGCCAGCGAAAATTGGAAAGCGACTGGAGAACGGCTCAAAGTTTTGTTGGACGAATGGAAAGCAGCACCACGTCTGGATAAGAAAACCGACGCTGACTTGTGGAAGCGATTCTCTTCTTCACGAAATAAATTTGATAAGAAACGCCGGACCCACTTTGCTTCTTTGGAAGCAACTCAATCTGGTGTTCAGGAGAAGAAAGAAGCCATCGTCAAAGAAGCTGAGCAACTGGCGACTTCACACGAATGGTTGGCTACCGCCAAGCGTTTCAAAGAACTTATGGATCAATGGAAAGCTTGCGGCCGAGGAAAACCATCAGTTGATGCAAAGATGTGGGCTCGGTTCAAAGCCGCACAGGATCAATTCTTCGTTGCTAAAAATACCGACCTGGAACGTCGCCAAGTGAGCATGGCTGCGAATTTAGTGAAACGCGAAGAATTAATTACCGCTTTTGAGGCGCTCTTGCCCTTTAAAGATCTTCAATCCGGAAAGCGTGCTTTCCGCGAACTCATGGATCAGTGGCAGAAGATTGGCATGACCGAGCGAAGCAAGCGCGCCGCTTTGGATGCTCGTTTAGCTAAAGTTGAAGATGCTTTGGATTCTCTGGAACAAGATCATTACCGCCGTACCGACCCAACGGCTATCGCTCGAGCGAATGATGTTGTCCAAGGTTTAATAAATGCCATTGAAAATTACGAAAAGCAAGCGGCCAAAGCGCAAGCATCTGGAGATCTGGCCAAAGCCAAGGTTGCCCTGGAGGCTGCCGAGGCACGCAAAGTTTGGTTGGCCGAGGCTCAAAAGGGACTATCTGAGTTTAAAGTTCGTTAATTATTAGTGGTGCGATACACGTCGTACACACCTTCGACATTTCTGACGGCAGATAGCACCGCATCCAGGTGTGATGCATCTGCCATCTCAAATGTAAATCGCAGTACCGCGGTTCGATCTCGTGAAGTGCTAACTGCCGCATTCAAAATATTGACGTGTTGATCTGAAAGTGTTCTGGTGACATCTGAGAGCAGGCGATTCCTATCCAGGGCTTCCAATTGAATATTCACCAAAAATAGGGTCTTCGCATTTACATTCCATTTAACATTTACGATCCTATCCCCTTGGTGAGAACGTAAATCGGAAATATTAATGCAGTCTGTTCTATGGATCGAGACGCCGCTACCTCTGGTTACAAATCCAACAATTTCATCTCCAGGTACTGGCGCACAACACCGAGCCAGTTTGACTAAAACATCGTCCGAACCTTCAACATCTACACCCGAGGAACTTCGGCGGTTGCTCTCCAAAGTGGAGGTTCCAATGAGGTGTTCGATGCTGGACTCTTGATGGGCATTTTCATCGCCCATGGCAGCAGAGAGTTTTTCCACCACAAATTGTGCCGATATGTATCCGTTGCCAACGGCGGCATACATGGCCTCAATGTCTGGGTAACGAAGATCGTGGCTAAGTTGAAGAATTGCTTGACCGGCAAATATCTTCTGTAATGGAAGTCCAGCCTTTCGCATCTGGCGAGCGATAGATTCACGGCCGGCATCAATAGCTTCTTCGCGTCGTTCTTTGGAAAACCAGGCTTTGATCTTGGAACGTGCTCGGGGGGATTTTACGAAGTTAAGCCAATCCCGGCTGGGTCCAGCGTTTTCATGCTTATTGGTGACAACTTCCAAAACGTCGCCATTTTCCAAAGTAGATTCCAAGGGAACTAACTTGCCATTGACCTTGGCGCCAACACAACGATTACCCACTTCGGTATGAACCGCATAGGCGAAGTCCACTGGAGTGGAGCCTGCCGGAAGTGCAATCACGCTTCCCTTTGGCGTGAATACAAAGACTTCTGGGGTGCGTAGGTCATAGCGAAGAGTGTCTAGGAATTCACCAACATCTTCAGTCTCTTGTTGCCACTCATGCAATTGCTTGAGCCACAACATATCGGTGCCGCCGGCGGCTGGATGAGAGACCTCATCACCTTTCATCTTGTACTTCCAGTGGGCTGCAATTCCGTATTCGGCTCTTGCATGCATATCAAAAGTTCGAATTTGGATTTCTACAGCCTTGCCCGTTGGACCAATCACTGTCGTGTGAAGGGACTGATACAAATTAAATTTAGGCATTGCTATGTAATCTTTGAAGCGACCTGGGATTGGGCTCCATCGGGCGTGAATTGCCCCCAGTACTCCGTAACAGTCGCGAACATTCTCTACCAGTACTCGAATTCCGACTAGATCATAAATTTCATTGAAATCTCGTCCACGAACTACCATCTTTTGATAAACGCTATAGAGGTGCTTCTGTCGACCTTGAACCTTGGCGGTGATCCCATCTGCAACTAAATCGCCCTCGACAAGTTCGACTACTTCCGAAGTGAGCTTGGATCTAGATGGCGAACGATCTAGAACTAGTCGTTCAATTTCATCGTATTTCTTGGGCTCCAAGACCTGAAAAGAAAGATCTTCCAGTTCCCACTTGATCGCGTTCATTCCCAGACGATGAGCCAAAGGGGCATAAATATCTAATGTTTCCTGCGCTTTACGCTGTGCCGTCTCGGCGGAGACGAACTTCCAAGTTCTAGCGTTATGTAATCTGTCCGCTAATTTGATAACTAATACGCGAATATCACGAGACATAGCGATGACCATCTTGCGTAAGGTTTCTGCCTCCGCACTCGGTCCATAAATCAACTTATCCAGTTTGGTAACGCCATCTACCAACCCAGCAACTTCATCACCAAAATCCCGACGAATGGCATCCAAGGTGATCAGAGTGTCTTCCACAGTGTCATGGAGCAGCGCGGCAATTATTGTGGCGGCATCTAAACCAAGATCGGCCAAGATTTCAGCCACTGCCACCGGATGAGTTATGTAGGCCTCACCCGATTTACGAAGTTGGCCATCGTGTGCAGCATATGCAGCCGCAAAGGCTCGCTCTAGTTCATTTAGCGAACTATCTGGATGACTTGCCCTCAGACTTTTAGCCAAGGGCTCAATCATCGAGTTCACGATTTTGCCTTAATTACTATTTAACGTCGACGAGGTTTGCGCTTTGGCTGGTTCCGTGGACCGCGTTCGCGACCGCTCTTATCTGAAGAACCTGCTGCACCCTCCGTTGAAACATCTGCGCTTAGTGAAACGGCGGCTGCAGCGGTTGAGGCTGCTGCTCCCCCGCGAATTGCAACGCGCTTGGCTAGCGCCTGCATAGCTGGCTCACGCTCACGAAGTGTTGCAAGGATTGGAGGCGCAATGAATACCGAAGAATAAGTACCGATCGCAAGACCAATAAAGAGCGCTAGCGAAAGGTCCTTCAGAGTTCCAGCACCCAAAATTCCGGCGCCAACAAAGAGAATTGAAGCGACTGGCATAAGTGCAATCAGTGATGTGTTGAACGAACGCACCAATGTCTGATTAACCGCATGATTAACTGCCTGAGAGAAAGTCACCTTGCCAGTGCTGGTGATAGTTCGAGTATTTTCACGAATCTTGTCAAAGACAACCACGGTGTCATAAAGCGAATAACCCAAGATCGTGAGAAATCCAATAACGGTAGATGGCGTAACATCAAAACCAACGAGGGCGTAAATACCAACGGTGATAAATACGTCATGGACAACAGCGGCAATAGCGGCAACAGCCATCTTAGGTTCGAAGGCAAGTGCTAGGTAGGCCATGACCACCAATAAGAAGCCAAAGAGACCATAGAGTGCTTTATGGGTGATCTCTTTACCCCATGAAGGTCCAATACTTTGGGTGTCAATGTTATTGACTTGCACGTTGAACTTCTTCGCCAAGGAATCTTGAATGGCATTTACTTGAGCGTTGGTAAGCGCACCAGTTTGAACTCGAATCTTGTTGCTACCTATTTTCTGAATAACTGTTTCGCTGGTGATCCCGGCATCAGCAACAGCCTGACGACCCATGTCGATAGAAGGGTTGGTCGAAGATACGGTAAATGACGAACCGCCCTTAAATTCGATACCTAGGTGTAGCCCTTGAGTAAAAAGTGATATTGCAGCAACGGCAATAAGCACTCCAGAGACTGCATACCAACGTCGACGATGCGCAATAAATTCAATTGCCGTTTCACCACGATAAAGACGACCACCAATTCCGGAAAGTGAACTCATGACTACGCCTCCTTTCCTGTTACAACACCTAAGCTCTTGGCCGACAATCCCGAAAGCGGCTTACCGCTGGAATAGAAGTGCGTACGAGCGAGAACAGTTACTAATGGCTTTGTGAAGAAGAAAACAACCACAAGGTCGACCAAAGTGGTCAATCCTAAAGTGAAAGCAAATCCACGAACGCCACCGACAGCAAAGAAGTAAAGCAATGCAGCTGCGATCAAGGAAACAAAGTCAGCTACAAAAATCGTGTGGCGCGCCCTGGCCCAGCCAGTCTCTACTGAAGTACGTAAAGACCTGCCCTCACGGGCTTCATCTCGAAGACGTTCAAAGAAGACAATGAAGGAGTCGGCAGTAATACCGATTGAAACAATAGCTCCAGCGATTCCGGCCAAGGTCAGCGTGAAACCAATCCACTTTCCAAGGAGTAAGAAGGAAAGGAAGGTAATAGTTCCGGCGACAAGCAGTGATCCCACCGAAACGATACCCAGGCCCTTGTAGTAGAACATGGAATAAAGAACTACGAGCAGAAGACCCAAAACTCCAGCCAATATTCCGGCATGCAGTTGATCTGATCCCAAGGTTGGGGAAATCTGTTGCACTTCACCGCGATCGAAGGCTAAGGGCAAAGCACCGTATTTCAAAACGTTTGCCAAGTTTTGCGAATCAGTTTGAGTGAAATTTCCGGTGATCTGTGCGCTACCACCATTAATGGCTCCATTAATTTGTGGTGATGAGACAACTAAACCATCCAAAACAATTGCAACTTGATTAGTTGGCGATGGAAGCTTGGTGACTCGAGTTGTGAGTGCACCGAACTTTTTAGTTCCATTGCCATTGAAATCTAGGATTACGTACCACCCAGATCCAGTTGTTGAATCCAATGCCGCAGTAGCTTTCTTGATGTCATTTCCAAGAACCTCGGCAGCGGCCAAAATATATTTTGCTCCACCATCTCGTGAACAAGAAATAATTACATCCGTTGGAGCATCTGTCGCTCCGCCTTGACGGTTGGCAGCCTTGGTGCAATCAAGCGCTCCGAACTTCTTATCCAGATCTGCACTTACTCCACTAGGCAAAGTCGTAATCGATGTCGCCTTTGCTGTTTTCGTCGCCGCGGTTGTCGTTGTATTTCCCGAAGTGGTTGCTGCGCCAGAACCTGCCGCGATTACCTGACGGAAACGAAGCTCGGCAGTTTGACCTACCAGTTCAACAACTCGACGACCGGTTTCACCAGGAACCGAGATGACGATTTGGCGATTGTTGCCACTGCCTTGAGCTGCGACTTCGCTCTCGGCGACGCCGAGTGAGTTCACGCGCTGGCGAATAATGGACACAGCTTGATCGATTGCTTCGTTCGTTACTTTTCCACCCGCTGCAACTCTAGGTTGCAAGGTAACGCTGGTACCACCACGAAGGTCTAAGCCCAACTTCACCTTGGTAGCCCCTTGGAAGATTGCCAGAGCGCTGAAGGCCACGATTGCGAGCATGAAGATCGCTATGGTCCGACCGGAGTGGGTCGGAGCTTTCGCTGATTTAGGAATATTTGCAGACATAAGAGGGAAGTCTAGGCATCAGAAGGCGGTGTGTCGAAAAGCCCAGGCGTTCGGTTGGTCTCATTTTTGAGATTATCGGCCGGCGGCGTCAATCCCAAGTGGTTCCACCCCGCGTTAGTAGCCATTCTCCCCCGTGGCGTTCGTGCGATGAAACCCATCCGAACCAGAAATGGCTCGGCCAGGGATTCAACCGTCTCGACCTCTTCGCCAATGGCCATCGCTAAGGTCGAAATTCCGACTGGGCCGCCATTGAAACGATGAATTAGGGCATTTAAGACAGATTTATCCAACCTATCCAAACCAACCGGGTCTACTTCATACATTTCCAAGGCTGCTTTGGCATACTCCAACGAAATAGCGCCATCGCCATGAACCTGGGAAAAATCACGAACTCGGCGGAGGAGCCGATTGGCCACTCGTGGGGTGCCCCGAGATCTAGAACCAATCTCATCTATGGCTTCCTGGGAAATTTTCACTCCAAGCAATCCAGCACTTCGAAGGACGATATGACAGAGATCGGCGTCGGAGTAGTAATCCAGCTGAGCGGTGAATCCGAATCGATCTCGCAATGGACTGGGCAGAAGTCCAGCTCGAGTAGTAGCACCTACTAAAGTGAAATGAGGAAGTTCTAGCGGAATGGCCGTAGCCCCCGCTCCTTTTCCAACAATCACATCAACCCGGAAATCCTCCATCGCCAGGTACAACAACTCTTCTGCAGGCCGAGACATCCGGTGAATCTCATCCAGAAAGAGAATTTCACCTTCCACTAACGAAGAGAGAATTGCGGCTAAATCCCCCGCATGCTGAATCGCCGGACCACTACTAATGCGGATCGGCGCCTGCATTTCCGCGGCAATAATCATGGCCAAGGTCGTTTTTCCCAAGCCCGGTGGACCGGAGAGCAAAATGTGGTCGGAAGGTGAATTTCGGCTTCGGGAAGCAGAGAGAAGTAGATCAATCTGGGCGCTCACTCGAGGTTGACCAACAAACTCCATTAAGGATTTAGGTCGCAACGCCTGTTCTTGCGATCGCTCATCCCCCAGACTGTGTGAAGAAGTTATTTCTTCACTGGTCATGAGCTTCGACCATGAATTTGCAGCGCTCGCCGTAGCAGCGCTCCAATTTCTTCTTTCTCATCGGAGTGGGAGATTTCCTCGGCCAAAATATCTAACGTCTCTAAGCAATCTCGTTGTGTGAATCCCAGATTAAGCAGAGCGCCTTCGATTTGATCGCGCCAGGTAAAGGTCAAGGACTTTCCACTGGCAGGGCTTTCACCAAAATGCGAAACCTTATCCTTGAGTTCTAAGAGAACTCGAGCCGCACCTTTTTTACCAAGACCTGGAATGCGTTCCAGGATTCCGCCATTTTCGCTACGAATTGCAGCGGCAATTTCTGATGCGTCATAAACACTCAAAGCGGATTGCGCGACCTTAGGACCTATTCCTGTCACAGTCTGCAAAAGTTCAAAGAGCTCTTTCGACTTAGTATCTTCGAACCCAAAAAGTGTGAGCGAATCCTCCCGAACCAACAAAGTAGTGTGGAAAGAAACATGAGATCCAACATGCAATCCCGCAACGACGCGCGGCGACAAATTAACCAAAATGCCAACTCCACCCACCTCAACAATTGCCGAAGAGGTGGATATCCCTTTTACGATTCCACTCAACGATGCGATCATGTCAGACCAACTTTGGAAACCTGCGTCTTAGTAAGGCGAGCCTTCTCTTTCGCCAGCGCTGTGGCTAATTTCGCATCCCCACCACCGCGCCAGTGATGGCAAATAGCCAATGCCAATGCGTCAGTACTATCAACCGGCTTGGGAATTTCGCTGAGCCGAAGCAGGCGTTGAACCATTTGTGCTATTTGTTTTTTATCCGCTCTTCCCGATCCTGTGACCGCCGCTTTCACTTCACTGGGCGTGTGCATAACAACGGGCAAACCGGCACGAGCAGCGATCAGCAATGCCACGCCTGCAGCTTGGCCGGTGGCCATTGCCGTCTTCACGTTCAGTTGCGAGAAGACTCGTTCTACCGCGATGACATCTGGTTGGTATTTTTCCACCCATTCCAAGATCCCTTGCTCCAATTCCAATAAGCGCAACTCCAGGGCAAGATCCGGTGAGGTGCGAATAACACCGACACCGACCATAGTCAGCGCCTGTGACCCGGATTTATCGACCACGCCCAAGCCACAACGAGTCAGACCAGGATCAACACCGAGCACACGCATGGCAATCCTTTCTGTCGTTAGGGAACTTACTAACCTAGGCTAGCCATTACCTCATCAGAAACTTCGAAATTACCGTAGACGTTCTGCACATCATCTAACTCTTCGATGCAATCTATGAGATGAAAAACTTTTAACGCAGCTTCTGCATCTAACGGCACTGAAACGCTAGCCAAGAAGGAAGACTCCGCGGATTCGTAATCAACTCCAGCGCCTTGCAATGCAGTTCGCACTTGGACTAAATCCGATGGTGCACAGACGACTTCGAAAGAATCGCCAATATCGTTAACCTCTTCTGCTCCGGCATCTAGGACCGATTCCAAAATTCGATCTTCAGTGACAGTGGCATCGCTTTTGGCAACGATGATGACGCCCTTGCGGTTGAACATATACGCAACCGAGCCAGGATCGGCCATGCTTCCACCATTGCGAGTTACTGCGACTCGAACTTCTGAGGCCGCACGATTTCGTGAATCGGTCAAACATTCAATCATCAGCGCGACACCTGCTGGTCCATAACCTTCGTACATAATGGTCTGCCAGTCAGCTCCGCCAGATTCCAAGCCCGCACCGCGCTTAACGGCTCGGTCGATATTGTCAGCTGGCATCGAACTCTTCTTTGCCTTAGCAATCGCATCAAACAAGGTTGGGTTTCCAACGATATCCGCACCGCCAGATCGAGCGGCAACTTCAATAGCCTTAATCAACTTGGCAAAATTCTTCGCTCTTCTAGAGTCGATAATCGCCTTTTTATGCTTGGTGGTTGCCCATTTGGAATGGCCTGACATTTACTTCCCCTTACTTCCCAGATACCAGGTCATGGCAGACCTCTTCTACAAAGTATCTATGAACCCGATTATCTCCCGAAATCTCCGGATGAAACGACGTTGCCAGCAGGTTTCCCTGCCGGACTGCCACGGCATGATTATGGCCAAAGGCCGCCACTTCCGCCAAAACGCTCACTTCTGGCCCAATCTGCTCAACCCAGGGTGCTCTAATAAATATGGCTTTAATGGCTCCGTCAGATATTCCCTGAAAGTGCAGATCGGTTTCGAATGAATCTACTTGGCGTCCGAAGGCATTCCTTCGAACGGTCACGGCCAAGCCACCGAAAGTTTCTTGACCTTTCGCGGAATCGGTCACTTCATTGGCGAGCAAAATCATTCCGGCGCACGAACCATAGACCGGCATTCCCGATCTGATTCTGCCTTGGATGAGATCGAATAGATCAAAACTGCGGGCTAACTTAGCGATGGTCGTGGATTCCCCACCTGGAATAACCATGGCATCTATCCCAACAATTTCTGCCGCAGTCTTTACTGGATAGGCATCAACACCCACAGCCGTTAAGGCCTGCAGGTGTTCAGCGACATCGCCTTGGAGCGCTAGAACTCCAATCTTCATTCTTACCAGCCTCGTTCGGCCAATCGATGAGGTACTGGGATTTCGGCAACGCTAATTCCCACCATGGCATCGCCTAATCCTCGTGAAACATCGGCGACAACTTTTGCATCATTGAAGTAGGTAACTGCTTTGACGCAAGCTGCAGCACGTTTTGCAGGATCGCCAGATTTGAAAATTCCCGAACCAACAAACACGCCATCAGCGCCAAGTTGCATCATCATGGCTGCATCAGCAGGGGTGGCGATTCCACCGGCAGTGAAGAGGACTACTGGAAGTTTGCCGGTTGCGGCAACTTCCTTTATTAGTTCAAAAGGAGCTTGTAATTCTTTAGCAGCAACATAGAGCTCATCTTCGCGCATGGAAGAAAGTCGGCGAATTTCCTGGCTAATCTTTCGCATGTGGGTAGTTGCATTGGAAACATCCCCGGTACCAGCTTCGCCTTTGGAGCGAATCATGGCTGCACCTTCGTTAATACGGCGCAGCGCTTCACCTAAATTGGTAGCGCCGCAGACAAAGGGAATAGTGAATTTCCACTTATCGATGTGGTTTTCGTAATCGGCAGGAGTGAGGACCTCAGACTCATCGATGTAGTCCACGCCCAGGCTTTCCAATATTTGTGCTTCAACGAAGTGGCCAATTCGGGCCTTAGCCATAACTGGAATAGAAACTGCTGCCTGGATCTTTTCAATCATGTCCGGATCGGACATTCTGGAGACTCCACCCTGGGCGCGAATATCAGCAGGTACCCGCTCTAACGCCATGACGGCAACGGCTCCAGCATCTTCGGCAATCTTGGCTTGCTCTACATTGATTACATCCATAATCACACCACCCTTGAGCATTTCTGCCATCCCGCGTTTAACGCGAGCGGTGCCAACTACATGTGGTGTTACATCTGACATTTGGACTCCTTGAATTAAAGGCTCGCCGAGCGAGCCAGATAAGTCTACTTTGAAGGTGAGGCTGATGCGCTCGCAGAAGCTGGATAGGTAAAGGTCGGCTCATTATCGGTCAACATGATCCAAATTTGCCCTGGATTGAGGTTGGCCGGGGTGTTATCGGCCAAGGTCCAGGTGGTGCCATCGGTAGCTGTTGGACGACTCCAACTGACCGGAATTGCTTTTCCATCCCGGAGAAGGAAGCCAGTTCCCAACCCAACCGTATTGCTAAATGGGGTGATTCCGCCCTCGCGGTCTTTGTAGATGGAATTGGTGATCGTAACATTTTGAATAATCAGGGTTGGCGAACCAAGTTGCGTTCCTGCAGCGGAGAAGTCGGGTTTGCCATCGTAGGAAAGTAACCAGCGCTTCTGCGTGGCCGACCAGGTTGCTTGATAATCCGCAGCGGGCCATTTCACCTTAACGCCCGTGATCGTTGCCCCGAAATTGCCCACAGAACCAAAGGTGAAGCCCACACTTTTCACCTTATCGATCTGCGACTTGTCCTGATTAATGGCCTTGTCCATCAGTACATCGGCTTTGACTATCAAATTGGTTGGAGCAAATCTGGTGTTATCTCGATAATAGATGGCCGCAGAATTTCGGTCCGCGCTGAGGTTAACTAAATTCGCCGCAGTAATTTGTGGATAAAATTTGGATTGGGCACCACTGAAAGCAAAGCCTACTCGTCCGTACTGAGCTAAAATATCGAGGTCGCTAATTCGAGCCGAACGCACAGGACCAACTGCAGTCGGATAGTTCGAAGAGAAAACTGCCGCCAACCGGGTCAATCCACCTTCGACTTGCTCCACATAAACAACGTCAGCTTTTTCAAGGTTTATTTGGGGATGGGCGGCTCGAGTGTCATCCACTTTCACAACCAGAACTTCCTTGTTGCCTCCTGGCAGGCCAGTGAGAACATTCTTCTCTTTCGGTGCTGGCGAATTCGGAATCGATGAAGTTGAGGTTTTTGCGCAGCCGGTCAGCACAATAAAAGTCAGCGAAGCTAATCCAACGATTTTCAGGAACTTCATAAAACGTCGTCCTCGAATTTATAACGAAGCGGCAACGGGGCATGGCCGGCAAGGCGAAACACGCGAAAAACTAATTTCTTTCGTAAATTTCGGACGGCATTTACAGACTCTAAATGAATATTGATAGCAATCTTTATTTTCTCAGTCATCGCCGTGAGCTCTTCAGACAAGATGGGAGAAATAGTTCCACTGACCGACTCAGAATCATCCTGCAGAAGCCGCAACGATTCGGATAAAGAACTTTCTGCATCGCTTCGATCAATTATGCTGGCTTCACGAGCCTGATAGGCCGAAGAAACGAGCAACATATAGGTTGCGGGGTCCAAATCTGATTTATGTGCAATATCAATGGCGATAGCGGCTCGGCGTTGCAGTACCGCATCAAGATGCTCCCAAGAAGTTTCAACCCGGTGATGCAGTCGGTCTAATCGAGTTGCTGAAAACGACAGATACCAACTAAGAATCAACAGAACTAGAAGGGAGGTAAAAATAAATTTAGTCATTGGATCGGATTCGATTCCACACACGGTTTTCTGAACCAAGACTTACCTTGTCATTGCCCACAAGCACCATTTCGTAAACATCGAGAATTTGTTCTGCAACCGTCATCCAATCGTACTTTCGAGATTGCTCAAATCCCGCTCTTCGAAGCGCTTCGCGTCGTTCCGTGTCGCTTATGAGAAGAATTAACTGATTGGCCAAGTCGGCAGAATTTTCATTTGCAAAAAGCGCGCCGAACTCCCCCGCATTGAGTAATTGGGAAAATGCCGGGATATCGCTTGCCATGATTGCGGTTTGTGAAGCCATGGCTTCAGTGAGAATAATTCCAAAAGATTCGCCTCCGGTATTGGGGGCAACATAAATATCGATACTGTGAAAAAACTGCGCTTTTTCTTCATCGGTCAGCCGACCAAGAAAAGTGAGCTTTGAACGTAACGATGGTTCCATTTTTTTCACTATTGAACTTTCATCTCCAGGGCCGGCAACGAGAACTTTCAAATCTGGAAAAATCTTCACGACCGCCGGTAGCGCGTCAATGAGAACCTGAAGGCCCTTTCGAGGTTCGTCGAATCGGCCGATAAATCCAAGCGTGGGGTTGCCTTTCCATTCGGGGCGTTCAGTTCCACCTGCATATTTAGAAGTTGCAATGCCATTGGGAATTACCACAGCTTCGGTTTCGAAATGATCCTTCAAAGTTTGACGTGCCATTTCACTCACTGCGATACGAGCAGTCAGTTTTTCCAGCACCGGCTCCAGAATTGGCCCAATTGCGTAAATGGCTTTCTGTTTCGCTGAAGAAGCATGAAACGTCCCGACCATTGGTCCATCGGCAGCCCAACAGGCAAGCAGCGAGAGCGATGGAATCGCAGGCTCATGTAAATGTAGCAAATCAAACTCGCCATTGGAGATCCACTGGCGAACTCGGGAAGAGGCAACCGGTCCGAAAAGGACCCGCGCTACTGCGCCGTTATATGGAATCGATACCGGCCGACCAGCAGAAACTAACCATGGTTCAGTACTGGCGCCTTCGTCGGAAACGGGTGCGAAGACTGAAACCTGGTGACCTAAGGAGATCAAGAATTCGGCCAGCTCCTTTATATGTATTTGGACGCCACCTGGTGTATCCCAGCCGTACGGGCAGACCATTCCAATCTTTAGCGGATTCATAGATCCCGCTCCTTGAAGTCTCCATCCACCCAAATCCGTTGCAACATATGCCAATCCTGAGTGTGTCGTTCAATCTGCTGTGCGAAGCGGTCAGCACAGATCTGCGTCATCGCGGCTATTTTTTCGGATTGAGTTCCAGAATCTGGAATCGGAATTTCATTTTCAAAGATGATTCGGATGCCACTCTTTTCGTACTCTACAAAGGCAGTTATTAGCGGAGCCGATGTCTGAATGGAGAGTAATGCCGGGCCAGCAGGCATTCGGGCCGGTCCACCCGCAAAATCAACTGGAATTCCAGAGTTGGAAAGGTCGCGATCGGCGACAAGTGCAACTAATTTTCCTGACCGCAATCTTTGAGCCAGAGTGGCCAGAACTCTTGCGTTTAAATCTAAAACTTCCATGCCAATCGCGGTTCGGTGTGCTAAGAATTTTCGAAAAAGTTTTTCCGGATCCAAGTGTTCGGCTACGGTCGTAAATGGGATACCAGTGGAACAGAAATAGGCGCCCGCATGATCCCAATTGCCCGCATGAGGGAGCGAAACGATGCAACCTCGCCCTTGTTCAATGGGGTCCCGAAGGAAATTTTCATTCTCGACGACTACGGTGGCGATGATCTTTTCCGGATTCCATGTCGAGAATCTAAATGTGTCACACCAGTAACGCAGATAAGACCTCATGCCCTCCAAAGTCAATTCACTTAACTCATTATCTGTGAGCCCTGGCCGGATTCGGCCATAGTTACTTCGCAAACGCTGGATCTGTTTCCCATTCCGTTTGAAAACGAAATCTGCAATGTACATCGCAATGGAATAAGCGAATTTTTCCGGCAACCACATCGTGATTTTCCACGCTGCGGAATAGCCCCAATAGATAACAGTTTGTTTCATTGGTTATTTTCTTGTAGCAACAAAGACGATAAGAAGTCGCTCAGCCATGGTGTAAATACTGGCCAGGGCCAAGATCCACATTCCAATCGCAAGAATGAAGGGAACGTGTAACCCGGTGAGGCCGATTGCTACAACGGCAATAATTAACCGTTCGGTTCGCTCCGCGAAACCTCCGTCGCATTCGATTCCCAGCGATTGAGCCCGGGCCTTTATATAAGAAACCAATCCACCGGCCACCAAGGCAACAAGAACTACGGGAACCAGATCATCGTTTGTGGAAATCAGATAGAGCAAAATTCCAGCCAAAATGCTGGCATCGCTGATTCGATCCAAGGTGGAATCCAGCAATGCGCCCCAAGAACTAGAGCCAGAATTGGAGAGCCGAGCCATGGTTCCATCGAGGAGATCGAAGAGAACAAAGAAAACGACGACCAATGTTCCAACCCAGAAATTTCCGTGCGGATAAAAGAATAAAGCTGAAGCGACCGTTCCAAGCGCACCTAGGGCACTGATCATGTTCGCGCTTAAACCCAAGGCAAGTAAACCCCGGCATAGTGGTGTGATGATCCGGGTGACTGGTTTGCGCAATGAACTCTGAAGCATCAATACCATCGTAGGCTTGACCACCGTGAGCAACCTAATTTCCCAGCCGATTTCTCCCAATTTACGCGTAGCGATATCCGGAAATGGGGCGGTCGAACTCGCCCAGGTCTTAAACCTGGCCCTAACGCCTTTAGCCGAGGCCGATGCGGTGATCTTTGTTGTCAGCGCAGTATCCGGATTTTCGTCGGATCTGCCCGCCGCCTGGGAAGAGGCCCGGTCTCGCTACATTCCCTCACTGGTGGCAATTGGGGAATTAGAAAATAGTGATATCGATTTCGAAGACATGTCGGCAATTGTCGGAAAAACTTTAGACCCGATTGTTACTCCCTATTTGGTCCTTCACTCCGATGAGGGTTTTCCAACCGCATTGATAAATTTGAGCAATTTGATGATTACCGATTATTCCATGGGTTTGAAGCGAACAATCGACAGCGACCCAGAACATAAAGAACTGGTTGCCGAATTCCGCGAAGAGTATTTAGCCGAAATTGAAGTTACTGGTGAAGATGGATTCGAGCAAGGATTGCTCTTTCCCGCTATTCCAATTTCCCTGCATATTAAATTGGGAATAGCCGAAATAAACGAATATTTACACCGTATCCCAAGCAGCAGCTAGATCTGATCTAGTTGTACTAAGTAATTGCGGCAAGACTTTTGTTTGCCCAATGATTGGCATGAAGTTCGCATCCCCACCCCAACGAGGCACTACGTGTTGATGAATATGTGCGGCCACACCAGCTCCTGAGATCGCTCCCTGATTCATTCCTAAGTTGAAGCCAGCGGCGTTGCTGACCTTGCGCAAAACTTTCATAGCGTGGGCAGTTAATGAAAATATTTCAATGCGTTCGGCGTCAGTCAAATCTGTGAGATCGGCGATATGTCTATAAGCGCAGATGAGAAGGTGTCCGGCGTTGTAAGGGTAAAGATTCATCACCACATATGCAGCTACGCCTCGATAAACAATTAATCCTTCTTCATCGCCAAGTGCCGGGATGTCGCAGAATGGGCAAGTGACCTCATTACCAGCAAGTGGTCGATTCTCACCGGATAGATATTCCATCCGATGAGGCGCCCACAATCTTTGCCAGCCATCTGGCATTCCTACCCCGACAACTGCTTCCGACATAATTACACCTGGCTGCGGTCTGCAATTACGGCGAGAACTTCTGCAATTGCCTGGTCAACTGGAATCTGATTTCGTTGTTCGCCACTGCGATACCGGAACGATACTGAACCAGCCAATTGATCTTCTTCGCCAGCGATCATCATAAATGGGATCTTCTCCATCTGAGCATTTCGAATCTTCTTCTGCATACGATCATCGGAATAATCCACATCAATTCGAATGCCTGCTTTGCGCATCTTGGTAGCAACTTCTTGCAAATATGGATTGAAAGCTTCCGCGACAGGAATTCCAATTACTTGAACGGGGGCAAGCCATGGTGGGAACGCCCCTGCATAGTGCTCGGTAAGTACACCGAAGAATCTTTCGATCGAACCGAATAGCGCTCTATGAATCATCACCGGTTGTTGTCGGGTGCCGTCAGCGGCTGCATATTCCAAATCGAATCTCTGAGGCAATTGGAAATCTACTTGTATGGTGGACATCTGCCAGGTTCTGCCGATGGCATCCTTGGCTTGCACTGAAATCTTAGGTCCATAGAAGGCTGCTCCTTCCGGATCCAAAACTAATTCCAAGTTCTGCTTTTCTGCAGCTTTACGCAGGGTCTCGGTAGCAACTTCCCACGCTTCATCTGTTCCAACTGATTTAGCGGGATTTCTTGTTGATAATTCCAGATAGAAATCATTCAATCCATAGTCGCGAAGCAAGTTAAGTACGAAGGTAAGCAAACTATCCAATTCATCGGGCATCTGCTCATGAGTGCAGTAAATATGGGCATCATCTTGAGTGAAACCACGAGCTCGAGTCAGTCCATGGACTACTCCAGATTTCTCATATCGATAAACAGTTCCGAATTCAAAGAGCCGCAATGGAAGTTCGCGATACGAACGCGAACTAGATTTATAAATCAAATTGTGGAAAGGGCAATTCATGGGCTTCATGTAGTACTTTTGACCAGCACGTTTTACCGTGCCATCCGCATGAAGTTCTTCATCCAAAACCATTGGCGGATACATACCCTCGGAATACCAGTCCAAGTGACCGGAAGTTTCAAAGAGGGCGGCCTTGGTTAAATGCGGTGAGTAGACGAATTTGTAATCTTCTTCTTCGTGGCGTCTTCGCGAATAATCTTCCATGGCTCGTCGAATAATTCCGCCTTTAGGATGGAATACCGCCAGACCAGATCCAACTTCTTCTGGGAAGGAAAAGAGATCCAACTCAGCGCCTAGACGTCGATGATCTCGCTTTTCTGCTTCGATCAACATTGCAAGGTGGGAATCAAGGTCTTCTTGGCTTGCCCACGCAGTGCCATAAATACGTTGCAGCATCGGATTCTTCTCTGAGCCACGCCAATAGGCGGCAGCCGATCGCATCAATTTAAATGCCGGAATATGTTTTGTACTGGGAAGGTGAGGCCCACGACAGAGATCGCTCCATGCAGGTTGTCCATCACGACCCAAGTTGTCATAAATAGTTAGTTCGCCCGCACCGACTTCAACGCTGGATTCGTCATCGGATGGCGTTGCTTTGAGACCAATGAGTTCACACTTGTACGGTTCATGAGCAAGTTCAGCAAGAGCCTGCGCTTCAGTAACCACTCTGCGGCGAAATCGTTGTCCAGCTTTGACGATCTTCTTCATCGCCGATTCAAGTTTTACTAAATCTTCTGGTGTAAAGGCTTTCTCTGGATCGAAGTCATAATAGAAACCATTAACGATCGGAGGTCCAATTCCGAGTTTAGTAGTCGGGAAAACTTCTTGGACCGCCTGGGCTAGAACGTGAGCTGTGGAGTGGCGAAGAACTGCCAAACCCTCGGCCGAGGTAATGGCTATGCCTTCTATGACATCCCCATCCGCCAGATCCGTCCAGAGATCCTTAATCTGGCCATTTATCCGACAGACAACGATTTCGATCTGGTCGGCAAAGAGGTGAGTAGGGCGCTGATCCCCTGCAACAGATTGAACTTCACCATTCACCGTTATCGAAATATTGTGGGTCATAGTCTCAGGTTATCAAGAATCCGGGGCGGCTTGAGCGCGATTTCTGAATTCATCCGCCATTGCCGTGAGTTTTTCAGAATTAGGCAGAGATTTTCCGTGCAAACTTCCCACGTGTTGGAATTCCCGCAAACTAGAAAGCAGCGCCATCCCGTGGATATGGTCCAATTCCTCTAGATCAACTTTGCGCACCACAATGTCGGGGAACCATTCCAATGCAACTTCGCGAACGATGCCGGGCAATCCCCCGCTACTCAAATGCGGAAAAATGATGGCTCCGCCAGAATCAATTGCCACATTGGCCATGGCAGATTCGATAACTTGATTGGAATCATTAATCAAAAGCGAATCTTCATATCCGGATTGAACTGACCAACGCAACGCCGCAGCAGAATATCCATAAGACAACGATTTGGTGGAGTTAAGAAGATATGTCGCTGGCTTTCGATCTGGGAACACCCCGAGCGAAATGGGCGCTCTGGTATTTATGTATTCCTCGTGTGTAATCAGCAAGTCCCCATTTGCGAAAAAGGTGAGCCGAAGCTTGCCCAATCCTTTAAGCGCCGAATTCTTGACAACTTCTTTGCAAATCTCTTTGAGATGTGAGGACTGCGGAAGTGAAACGAAGATCGAATCGGCAGATCTTCGCGCGCGTGCCAGATGTCTATCTAGAAAATATATCGTTTCGCCATCAGTGCGCAACGTTTCAAAGACTCCATCGCCTCGTAACCAAGAATGGTGTGTTGTTGAAAGTGTCACAAAATCATCAGAAAGGAATTGCCCATTAAACCAAGAAGTCTTCTTCATATTCCTTCTCCCCCGGCAATCTTGATCAAGCGCCGCGCCTTCAATTGAGTTTCTTCCCACTCCTCCAGAGCATCACTTCCCCAGGTGATTCCAGCTCCCGTACCAAAACGAATATGCGACGGATTCACTTTCCAAAAGATGCGGATACCAACAGAAAGAAGTGCATTTGCGTCCTGGACCCATCCCAGAGCACCGCAGTATGGTCCGCGAGGAACTTTCTCCATCGACCCAATCATTCTCACAGCAGAAGATTTTGGCGCGCCACTCACGGAACCCGGTGGCAACAGCGCTTCCGATATGTCATTCCACTTGATACCTTCAATAAGTTCACCCTCAACATCGGAAACCAAATGGAAAAGCCCAGGGTGTTCCTCCACTCCAAGCAACCTGGTCGCATCGACACTTCCTGGTGTGGAAATCTGCCCGAAGTCATTGCGCATTAAATCAACAATCATGATGTTCTCAGCCTGATCCTTAAGACCAAATTCCGAACTAGTCGAAGTTCCTTTGATAGGACTGGACTTGATCCTGGTGCTCTTGCCAACATTGGTGCGCTGCAAAAACAGTTCCGGCGACGCGGATGCGATTTCCAGACCCGGAATCCTTAAATAGCTGGCATACGGCGCTGGGTTATTTTTGAGCAAGAGCGCAAAGAGCCCTTGAAGATTGGAGTGGCATTCATTTTCAAGAATTCGACAGGCATTGACCTGGTACACCTCACCCGATGCGATTGCTTCTCTGATTCGCTCCACGTATTCCATATACGCAATTTCGTCCAATGAACTTTCCCAGCGACCTTTGATCATCGACCATTCGACTTCTGGAAAATCTGCCGCCACCACCGTTCCAAAACGAGCACAGGTCCATCGACCCTCAAATGAGACGCTGACTGCCCAAAATCCTGGTTGATCTAATGAGGCCGGGTCATGGGAGACCTCCAAGAGATCTCGGGCCAATTTCCCGTTCATCCAAAACATAGAGCTATCCAATTGACCTCCTCTCCCGGACCTTTGTGGAACCGAAATCAAGAAGATTTGGCACCATCGGCTCAAAACTACTCGGTGGATTGGTCGAAGGCAGTGGTTTAGGATAGATTTCGTTCTCGCTCACGCGGATGTAGCGCAGTTGGTAGCGCGGAACCTTGCCAAGGTTCAGGTCGCCGGTTCGAAC
>JBAXSZ010000050.1:0-11245 GCA_037130455.1 Actinomycetes bacterium
CATTGGTAAGTTCCAATGTTTTCGCCTCGCTTAATGCCACGGCCTTCAACACTACGGCCCAAAATATCGCTGTCGGTACTTTAAAACTCACTCAGGCGAATAATGGCATTGGTGGTATCACAACCAATATCGGCCTCATCCAACCTGGCGATACCCAGAATCGATATGTTGCGATCACAAATGGTGGATCGTTAGCTGGTTCGGCGATGACTCTTCAGATTGCTGATTCTCAGACTGCAGCGACAATTTCGACTGCTACCGCCTCTGCGGGTACTGCCACTTTCACAACTACTGCAGCTCACAACTTTGTCGCAGGGCAGACAGTGACAATTTCTGGCGTAACGGTTGCGACAAGCTATAACAATACGAATGTAACCATTGCAGCGACTCCAAGTTCAACAACCTTTACGGTTGTTGACGCAACTATGACAGGGTCGGGAACCGGCGGAACTGCCACCCCGCTAAGCACACTTACTTCCGATGCGACTAACGGACTAAAGATCACGGCATATTCCTGTTCGGTAGCTTGGGTTGCAACTACGGGCGTATGTTCTGGCACGATCTCGCCTCTTTTTAGCCCTTCAATTTCGATCACGGCAATTGCTGCCTCAGCGGGAACGGTGACTTACACAGCTGCAAACAGCCTCGCCGCTGGCAATGTAGTAACCATTACAGGCGCCACCGTGGCTGCATACAACCTGCAAAATGCAGTTGTAGCTTCTGCTTCTGGTACTCAATTCACTGTAACAAGTGCTGCAACTGGTGCCACTTCAACTGCTATAGCCGTGAAAGCGGTCGCCGCAAGTGCGCTAGTTTCTGCCGCTCAAACACTCGTACCGGGTTCTCTGGTGCTTACGGCTGGCGGTACAACTAACGTTCAATTGTCCATGTACTTGCCTTCAACTTTGGCAGAAACCACCATCAATGGCGCTCTACCGGCAACCACACTTCAAGGTGCTGTCGGCTCCATCAAATGGACCTTCACAGAAGCTCAAGTAGCAGGTACTACTACTAACAGCTAATAACTGATAGATCGAAAAATGAACCAAACTCGGTTACGTCGAATTGGGGCGCTACTGGTAATACTTTATGTATTGCCTGTGTGCCTCGATTTGGCATCTGCAAGTTTGGGAGCGAAAGCCACTGGAACCCAAAATGTGAGCGTAGGAAATTTTCGTACGGAAGTCACGGCAACGGTAGACACACAGAATTTAGGAACTCTCTCCTTAACTACGGGAAACACAGTCCCCACACGCTTTGCGAATTTCTTTGTTCAAAATTTTGGTAGTATTGCTATTAAGTCTTTCACTTTAAATTTGTCAACGGTTACTGGCTTTACCAACGTTTACTACTGCACAGGCGTGACCGGAGCATTTAGTGCCAAAGCCACATGCGGTACTGGAACCAGAACTTCTGCGGCACTTTCTACATCACAGTCACTCGTAATCGCTATCCCAGCAGGAGCAAGAATCGCTTTTCAAGTTGTTAGTACAGGCAATACGGCGACAACGGTCGCGGGAGTATCAGTGGGGAAAACGAACCTCAATGCTGGGACAACCACCAACTCCTAGCCCCAAATTGGGCACGATTTTCGCCCGCCACTATCCTTAGTCTGTGCCAATTTCACCAATAATCCAAGGGTCCGATACTCAGACGCCCCGTTCCTTTGTGGTTGAGACCTATGGCTGTCAGATGAACGTTCACGACACAGAACGGATTACAGGTCTACTTCTGGATGCCGGCTGGGTACAGGCGCTGGAGAACTCTGATCCGGACTTGGTGGTCTTTAATACCTGCGCCGTCCGCGAAAATGCCGACAATAAACTCTATGGAAATCTTTCATTTTTAGCTCCACGCAAGAAGGTAGACTCACATTTCCAGATTGCTGTGGGCGGATGTATGGCTCAAAAGGACCAAGATTCCATTATCAAGCGCGCCCCGTATGTGGATGTGGTTTTTGGGACGCACAACATCGGATCGTTGCCGGCTCTTCTAGAACGAGCCCGGATCGAAGAAGAGTCCCAAGTCGAAATTAAAGAGTCCCTGGAGCATTTTCCTTCCACGCTTCCGGCTCGCAGGCATTCTGCCTTTAGCGCCTGGGTTTCCGTATCGGTGGGTTGTAGTAACACCTGCACCTTCTGCATTGTGCCTTCTCTTCGGGGGATTGAAAAAGATAGACCTGCCGACGACATCTTGCGCGAAGTAAGAGCACTGGTGGATCAAGGGGTTATTGAAATTACCTTGTTGGGCCAGAACGTCAATGCGTATGGTGTGGATTTCGGTGACCGTGGCGCTTTCGCGCAGCTCCTTCGCGATTGCGGGAAAGTGGACGGGTTAGAGCGGATTCGTTTTATGTCGCCACATCCACGCGATTTCACCGACGATGTCATTGCTGCAATGGCAGAGACTCCCAATGTCATGCCTCATCTTCACATGCCGTTGCAATCTGGATCTGATCGCATTCTTCAAGCCATGCGTCGTTCCTACCGCAGAGACCGCTATTTAGGCATTATCGAAAAAGTCCGAAGCGCGATGCCACATTCTTCTATCACTACCGACATCATCGTTGGTTTCCCTGGTGAAACCGATGAAGATTTCCAAGCAACAATGGATACCGTGGAAGAGGCACAGTTCTTGGCCGCCTACACCTTTCAATATTCTCGTCGTCCAGGAACTCCTGCTGCCACCATGCCAGATCAGATTTCCGATGAAGTCATGAAGGAGCGTTACACCGCACTCCATGTTCTGCAGCAAAAAGTTGCGGGAAATGTTCAGGAAAAATTAGTTGGAACCTCACAAGAGGTAATGGTCGTGGACCACGAAGGTCGTCACGACGGCGAAAGAAGCCGAATGAGCGGGAAAACTCCTGATTTTCGTCTGGTGCATTTCAATGTAGAAGCAATGAACTCTCCTCGGCCAGGAGATGTAGTGACAGTGTTGATCACGACTGCGACTCCCAACTTTCTTATCGCCGATGGCCTGCCCGTGAATATTCGAAAGACCGTTGGTGGCGACGCGCATGAAGCGCGCACCAAAGAGCTGGGGCCAGAGGCGATAATGATCGGGATGCCAACTTTGGCGAACTTAAAACTGAAAATGAATAATTAATTAATGTCCCACTTGATTGTCATTGGGGGAGCGACTGCAACCGGAAAGAGCGATCTTGCCGTTGCTGTTGCTGAACGACTGGGTGGACAGATCATTAACGCTGATTCGATGCAACTGTATAAGGGCATGGATATCGGAACTGCAAAATTGTCTGTTGAAGAGCGACGCGGTGTTGCTCATCACATGCTGGATCTGGTCAATGTGAAAACGGATGTGACGGTTGCTTGGTATCAAGAGCATGCCAGAAATTTGGTGGATCAACTTTTGGAATTGGAAGTTCCAGTCATCGTCGTTGGCGGAACCGGCCTTTATATCAAGGCGATTTTGGATGACCTTAATTTTCCAGATACGGACCCGGAGATTCGGGCCCAACTAGCTGCCGAAGCGGAGGAGTTAGGTGGGGCAGTGATGCACCGGAGGTTGGCTGATTTAGATCCAGCTGCGGCTCTGGCAATTCCAAAAGAGAATGTGCGCCGAGTTGTCCGAGCCCTTGAAGTCATTGAAATAACCGGCAAACCTTTTACCGCCAACTTGCCTCGGCAAGATTCCACAAGGTATCCGCAGGCGCTGCAGTTCGGGTTGGCTACCGACCGAGCCCGCTTGGATGAACGTATAGATGCCCGAGTTGAGCGGATGTGGGCTCAGGGAATTGTTGCCGAAACCGAAGCCTTGATCCAAGCGGGTCTGCTGGAAGGCAAGACCGCTCAGGCCGCGTTGGGATATGCGCAAATTATCAAGATGAAACAAGGACTGCTTTCAGAACCCGATGCCAAGGCCGAAACTAAGGTGACCACGCGTCAATACGCCCGCCGCCAAGAAACCTGGTTTAACCGAGATCAACGGATTGACTGGCTTGCCCCTGCGCCAACTTCAGCGCACCTGGAGCAGGTCCTAGCGTCTATTATCAAAGCATGATCGCTACCTACGGGCATGGAACCGAGAATGATTTCTTGCTCTTTTTCGACCCCGAAAATCAGTTAGCGATCACCGCTGCCCAGATTCAACGGATGTGTAATCGCCAGACGGGGATCGGAGCGGACGGCATTATTCGAATCGGCAAAGACAATGGCAAGTGGTTTATGGATTACCGAAACGGGGACGGCTCCATCGCAGAAATGTGCGGAAATGGGATTCGGGTGATGGCGCGATACCTGGTGGAATGCGGTCATCAACCTTCTGGAATTTTTGCCATAAACACCCGCGCTGGAATGCGTTACTTAGCCGTGCCGGAAGTAGAGGATATCTCCGTCAACATGGGTAAGGTCGAAGAAATCTACGGCGAAATTTCGGCAACCACCAACGGGCATACCTGGCCCGGTTACAACATCAATGTTGGTAATCCTCATGCCGTTGTTTTTGTTGATGACATGGAAGCAGTTGGCGATTTAATAACTATTCCACACGTAGAACCAGAGGATGAATATCCCGAAGGGGTCAATGTTGAATTTGTTCAATTCCAAGCAGATGGTGAATTAAAGATGCGTGTTCACGAACGTGGTGTTGGCGAAACCAAATCCTGCGGAACCGGAACTTGTGCAGTAGCACTGGCCGCAACATTGGAAAAGAAGATGCGCCTACCTGCCACCTGGTATATCAATCCACCTGGCGGAAGGTTAAAAGTGGAATTAGATGCTCATTCCAACGCGACCCTGACCGGACCTGCGGTGCTGATACAAGATTATGAAGTGGACTCCTATTTTGAGTGATAAAGATTTCGACATTGAACAACTGATTAATGAATCAGCCAGAGTAGCGGCGCAATTCGATGCCGCCGAAGAAGATCAAGCGCATTACGAATCCCACCAGGCAGATCTGCAGGACCGCCATGCACTTCGCCGCGTTGCGGGTTTATCGACCGAACTACAAGATATTTCTGATGCTGAATATCGCCAACTACTTTTGGAGAAAGTTGTTTTAGTAGGAGTCTGGACTGAAGGCACGGCGCTGGACGCCGAAAACTCCATGAAGGAGTTAGCCGCTTTAGCCGAAACAGCCGGTTCTGAAGTGATGGATGCCATCATTCAGCGCCGAGATAAGCCAGACCCAGCGACATTTATTGGCTCTGGAAAAGTCACCGAACTTCTTGAAATTGTTAAGTCCACTGGTGCCGATACCGTGGTCTGCGATGGCGAACTTTCGCCCGCGCAACTACGAACCTTAGAACAGAAAGTTAAGGTCAAAGTTATTGACCGGACTGCACTGATCCTGGATATTTTCGCCCAGCATGCGAAAAGTCGCGAAGGTAAGGCCCAAGTCGAGCTAGCGCAGATGACTTACCTCTTGCCCCGACTTCGTGGTTGGGGTGATTCACTCTCCCGTCAGGCCGGTGGAATTGGTGGTCGCGGCCCGGGTGAAACCAAGATCGAAACTGATCGCCGCCGCATTAATGACAAGATGGCCAAGCTTCGCAAAGAGATCAAAGAGATGAAGGTAGCTCGGGATACCAAACGCATGGACCGGGCTCGCCATGGGATTCCTTCGGTTGCCATTGCCGGCTATACCAACGCGGGAAAATCATCGCTGATGAACCGTCTTACAAATGCCGGCGTCCTTGTTGAAAACGCCCTCTTTGCAACGCTAGATCCCACGGTTCGAAAAACTGGCACCGAAGATGGTCGCGTTTACACTTTGGTAGATACCGTTGGCTTTGTTCGGCACCTGCCGCATCAATTGGTGGAAGCGTTTAAATCCACACTGGAAGAAGTCGCCGGCGCCGATGTGATTGTCCATGTAGTTGATGGTTCCCACCCCGATCCAATGGAGCAAATCAGGGCGGTGCGAGAAGTCATTAACGACATTGGCGGGGGAGATATCCTGGAAATAATCGCCGTCAACAAGGCCGATATCGCTGCCCCAGAAGTGGTCATGCAGATTTTACGAAGCGAATCCAACGCCTACGCCTTCTCTGCTCGAACCGGATTTGGCGTAGAAACTCTGATTAAGGCCATTGAGGGCTCACTTCCTCGGCCTCGGGTAGAGATCAGGACGGTAATTCCATTTAATCGCGGAGACCTGGTTTCGGCCATTCACCAGCGCGGGGAGATTTTCACTGAGAACTATTTACCTGAAGGTACGGCGCTTCATGCCATGGTCGATGGCGCACTGGCCAAGCAATTAGAGCCTTTTGGTATTTGATTTGATATACCCCTAGGGGTATGCTTTACTATATCCACTACGGAGCAAGGAGTTAACATGGCAAAGATCACCGCTAAGAAATCACTTTCTCATGTCCTTGAAGACCAGGAGAGTAAGGCTGCAATCTTGAAGCGTTTGAAACGAGCTAATGGCCAATTAGCTGCCGTTATTCGTATGTTAGAAGAAGACCGACCATGCAATGACATTGTCACCCAAATGGGTGCTGCCAGTAAGGCGATCAATATCGCAGCGCTGAACTTAATCTCTGCCAGCATGCAGGAATGTGTTGTCGAAGGTAAAACAAATGGCGCGGAAGTGAAAGCGCAATTAGAGAAATTGCTGCTGATCTTCGCATAAAGAAATTTGCATCATTATAGAAATTGGGCGTTGAGCTAAATGAAACGAATTGTAATTGTTGGTGGAGTTGCCGGCGGAATGTCAGCAGCAACTCGGCTTCGTCGCCTTGACGACACTGCTGAAATAATTGTCCTAGAGCGAAGTGGACATGTTTCCTATGCCAACTGCGGCTTGCCCTACTACGTTGGTGGGGTCATTGAAAATGAAGCCGACCTATTGCTGCAGACCCCGTTAAGTTTGTTCAACCGGTTTAGGTTGGATGTCCGGGTTTTATCCGAAGTCACTTCAGTCAATGCCGCCGCAAAATCTGTGACAGTGAGAAATATTGTCGATGAAACTGAGTATGAGCTTAGCTATGACAACTTGATCCTCAGCCCTGGTGCAAAACCGATTCTTCCTCCTATCCCAGGCATTGAACTGGCCTACACCCTTCGGACCGTTGAAGATGTGGCGAAAATGACCACCGCCGTTGAAGCCGCACCAAAAAGCGCTGTTGTTATTGGTGGAGGATTCATTGGACTGGAGATTGCCGAGAATTTAGTTCATCGCGGAATTAAGACCACCATCGTTGAAGCTTCCGATCAACTCTTGGCTCCGCTAGATTCTGAAATGGCGACATTGGTTGCCGAAGAAGTCAGAAGCCATGGCGTTCATCTTTATCTCAACTCAACCGCTGCAGAAATTTCAACCACCGCCGTGGTTCTTAAAGATGGCACAAGCATTGAAGCAGACCTGGTTATTGCTGCCATTGGCGTGCGACCAGATACTGATTTGGCCAAAGCTGCTGGGCTGACCATCGGTACAAGAGGTGGCGTTGCCACCAACCAACACAACCAAACCAGCGACCCTGCGATTTACGCCATCGGCGATGCCGCGGAAAAGACTGACGCTTTAGATGGCAGCGCTTCATTAGTCCCACTTGCAAATATCGCCAATCGCCATGGACGCATCGTTGCCGACCATATCTATGGTCGTCACACTCGATTGGTGGACACCATTGGTACGGCGATCGTAAAGGTATTCGATCTGACCATTGCCACAACCGGCTGGAATGAAAAGAGACTTACCGCAGCCGGCCGAGCCTTCGAGATTATTCATACCCACCCCAGTTCCCACGCCGGGTATTACCCTGGCGCTACAGCAATGACACTGAAGATGATCTTCGATCCCAATACCCAGCAAGTACTAGGTGCGCAGGGCATTGGTAAGGAGGGCGTTGACAAGCGGATCGACGTACTGGCTACCGCCATTCGAGCCGGGCTTTCGGCTCCGGAATTAGCTGACTTAGAGCTTGCATATGCTCCGCCATTTGGTTCGGCAAAAGACCCAGTCAATATGTTGGGCTACATCGCTGAGAACCGAATCTCCAAGTTAATTACCGCGATTCAATGGCATGAAATTCCACAATATGTAAAAGATGGATATTTGATCCTAGATGTCCGCACTGATTCGGAATTTTCCAGAGGTTCCATTGCCGGCGCAGTAAACCTGCCCATAGATAGCATCCGCGACCGCTTTGAGGAAGTTTCCAATAAGGACGTTCTAGTTCTCTGTCAGGTTGGTCAACGTGCCCACACCGCGACCTTGTTGCTCAATGATCTGGGCTTCAACGCCATACTCATTGATGGTGGTTACCTGACCTGGAGCCACTCACCCGCAGCGCTACAACCGGCGAGCTAAACCGACTAAAGCGCAAGACCCATCTTTATCGCAGCATCCCAGAGGCCTTCGCGGGCATCAGGGTGCGCTGCATATTGGATGATGTTGGCAGCTTGTTCGAACTCAGAGTGACCAAAGCACGGGGCAACCCCATTTTCCGTCACTACATATGAATGTTGGAACGATGTCACCGCTTCCGTGATCTTCGGAATGATGGTGGAGGTGTTGGTCTTTGTATGCCAAGAAGGAAGCGCCATAAATGACTGCCCGCCTCTGGAATGAAGCGCGCCCACGATAAAGTCAGTTGAACCACCAAAGCCGGAGTAAATCTTTCCGCGGACCCTGGATGCATTTGCTTGATCAAACAGGTCTACCTGCAACGCAGCGTTGATGGAAGTCATCTTTGCCTGCCGTGCAATCAAACTTGGGTCATTCGTCTTTTCGGTCCTAAACATTCGTACTCGGCGATTCAAATGGAGCCACTGGTACAACTCTGGCGATCCAAAAATAAATGAGGCCGTGATCGGGACATCATCATCCAACGCGCCCAACTTATGCAGGTCTAATACGCCATCGCTAAACATTTCAGTCCATACCCGAAGTCCTTTGCGCTTCTTCATTAATTCCAAAACCGCATCGGGCACAGCGCCAATTCCCAATTGCAACGTGGAATTGTCTTCGACTAGGGCTGCAATTCGCTCGCCGATCTGGCGCGAGGTATCGCTTAACTCCCCGGGAGTGTGAACCTTCAGTGGCTCATCTACTTCAACTAAGAAATCGATTTCGCTGTCGTAGATTTGCGAATCTCCATAGGTGTACGGCATTTGCGGATTTGCCTGCGCAATAACTACTCCACCATAAGCGCGCACTGCAGCGATAGCCGCCGGCAAGATGTTGACCTCAATACCTAAGGAAACCGTGTCAAAGCGTGGGGTGGTCGTATGCAGTAACACAACATCAGGGCGAAGGTGGTCTCGCAACAACACCGGCAATAGGCTCAAGCGCGACGGCACATAATCTAATCGGCTGGATTTTCGCATTCCAGCGCCTACAAAGGCCGTCTCATGAGTGACGCCTTCGCGGTCTGGAATCCCCGGCTGGGCATTGAGCATATGCAGCCGATAGGTCGGTAATACTGAATCCAAAATCCCCAGCAGGGTCATGGGTGGAGCAAAGTTGCCAGAGACCACGATGCGAGGATTTTCAGGCAGAGCCTGCAGGACTTTCTTGAGTTGCTCTATTTCAATGATGCGCACGTGCCAATTATCTCTAACCGATCAGGTCATATTTACAGAATTGGGACAAAGTTCAATATTTCTTTCCGCTTCATCTGGGGGAGAGTGTTACCCCTGAAACTCAAATCACATTCGCAACCAAAATGACCAAAGCCCTGACGCCGTGGACGGACGGGTCAGGGCTTTGGCTAGTAGCGCAACTAAAGTGAGGTTTTAGTGTGCAGTGAGGTTCTCTTGGAGGATGTGAGGAATGAAGGTCCATAGGTTTGGATTGTGTGGATCGATTTGTAGTTCGATCCAGTGATTAAATCCGGAACCAAAGGTCTGAACTCGGGTGAAGTTCTCCACCAAGTTGCCCTTATCTTTTTCCACCAATTTGCCAGCTGTTTCATTCATTGGCATATCCAATTGATACCAGTGCTCATCGCCATTTTGAAGAAGTACTGGCTTCTTAAATGCGATGGTGTTGGTCAACAGTGCTTGCTTCACATTGGCATAAGCCTGGGTGTATTCATTGTTAGGAGCAGCTAGATCGCGAAGGTAACCTTCCCAATCCATATTGGCTTGCAAGGTCACGATGACTCCGACAGAACCATTGGTCTTTGCCCACGCAAAGCCTTTGTTGATCCAGGCAACGTCCGCTGCATCGCGAGCCAAATATTCGGCTTGATCGCCATCAGTTGGCTTGTCGTTGTAGGTCTTTGTCTTGGTTGCATCTACTGCAGCATTATCTGCAGAACCAGGTACGTGCGGAACAATGAAGGTAATTCCACGGTAGGCAAACATCTGAAGTTCTGGATAGACCGAATCACGAATTACGGGAACTGGAAGCTTCTTCTGGCCCAATGAAATGTAGCCAGTCGTTGCATCGCCAAAGTAAGTCTTACGAACTAAAGCCAAACGGTTCAGCGGATCAAATCCACCCTTTACGGCGCGATCGCAGTCAGTCCATTCATTGTCGCCAATGGAATACACGATGGGATTCGCAAACTTGTCGAAGAAATCGCTCTTTACCCGAGCATAAGCAGCATCGGTGCACTGATCGCCCTTGCCGGACATGGTGTCACCATCAAAGAGTGAGAAGGAGACTCGGGAGGCATTAATCGAATTAATGACCGCTGGAGTTTGCGCTTGGCCCTTTGCGTCATATGGCATATCGCCAATCAAGGCAATGGAAAGCTTTCCAGGGCGATTAAGTTCGGTAGCGTCGGCCGACAAGATAGATGCCGATGCAAATGCCGCAATAACTGTCACGGCCAGCGTGGTTCGAAGTACGTTCTTCAATGAAAGTTTGGATGTATTCACAAGGGGGACCTTGCCCGATTTGAGTGAATTAACGACCCTGTCGGGCTGAACTAAAAGTTAACTAAAAGTGAAGGCTAGTGCTTTGCCGAAAGTCAGGTACTTAATGAGTTGTTAGGCTCTTTTGAATGAGGTGCGGTGTGAAGGTTCGCAAGTTCAAATTACGTGGATAGATTTGCACTTCGATCCAATGGTTGAATCCAGATTCAAGAGTTTGAGTTTCGGTGAGATCTGCTTCTAGATCACCTTTGGCCTTTTGAATCATGCGTTCGTCAATATTGCTATTTGGGTATCCAAGATCAGATGTATTCACGAGAACACTCTGCCTGTTCGACGTGAATGAAAGGCCCTTTCGGGCCTAACTGAAAGTTAACGAACGATGAAGGCTAGTGCTGCGAAGTGGGATGAGCTTTATCTGCGATGTAATCCATGATCGCGAACAAGACGCC
>JBAXSZ010000051.1:0-10684 GCA_037130455.1 Actinomycetes bacterium
AAAGTTGTGAATTAATGGGGCTAAGGGTCAGATTGACTCTTAGCCCTTTTTTCTAGGAGATGAAGGAAAAACCATGTCAGATCAGGAATTTATGGCCCATGCAATTGCTGCCGCTCGTCAAGGTCGAAGCGAAGGTGGGATTCCCATCGGAGGTGCTTTGGTAGTTGACGGCAAAGTGTTGGGAACTGGTTATAACAAGCGAGTGCAAGAAGGCAGCGCCATCAAACATGGCGAAACTGATTGTTTAGAAAACGTCGGACGTCTGCCGGCGAAGGTGTATCGCCAGGCGACGATGTATACGACGCTATCTCCCTGCAATATGTGCACGGGTGCCATCTTGCTCTACGGAATTCCGCGCGTGGTTCTGGGCGAAAACGAGACCTTTATGGGCGCGGAAGATTTGTTGCGTGCCAATGGGGTGGAAGTGGTCAATCTCAATTCAGAAGAGTGCAAAGAGATGATGCGCATCTTTATTGCTGAAGAACCAGAGTTGTGGAACGAAGATATCGGGGTCTGATTACTTTATAGTTCCAACAATTCGCTCGGCGGCCAATCTTCCTGAAATGAGAACCATGGGAACGCCGACTCCGGGTTGGGTACCCGAACCAGCAAAGACCACGTTTTCAAACCCTTGCGCCAAATTGCGAGGGCGAAAGGGTCCAGTCTGGAAGAAGGTATGAGCGCTTGCAAAAGGTGCTCCGCGCTCCATTCCTTGTGCCTGCCAATCTAGTGGTGTTGTGGTCGATTCAACTTCAATTGCTTCACTAAAGCCGTCGTAGCCACGATCTTCTAATGTTTGAATCATCTGATCGCGATATCGGTTTTTTTCGATGGTCCAATCAATATCGGCATCTAAATTGGGGGTGGGGAACAAGACGTAGTAAGAACTTTTTCCCGGTGGCGCCAAATCTGGATCATCATGGGTTGGTACGGTGACCAAAAGACTCGGGTCAGTCATCAACGTTTTCTTCTTTATCAGTTCATCAAAGACGCCATCCCAGGATTGGCCGAAGTGAATATTGTGATGGGCAAGTCGATCATATTTCTTGCTCGATCCAATCAACATGGTGACGCAAGATGGCGAATATTTAAGTCGTTTGACCGATGGCGGAGTGGATCCCAGAAGTTCTCGCCACGCTACGGGCAAATCAGGATTGAGTATTAAAGCATCGCATTCAATGCGTTCACCTGTGGCGGTAATAACTGCTCTGGCCCGACCATTGTTATGTTCCACCGAGGTAACGGTGGTGTTGTAGTGAAAGGTCACGCCATGTTTTTCTGCAGCGCCAGCCAACGCTTTAGGAACTGCATGCATTCCGCCTTTGGGAAAGAAAACCCCATTCACTGAATCCATGTAAGCAATGACGGCATAAATGGCCAATGCTTGTTGCGGGCTTACTCCGGCATACATCGCCTGAAAAGAATAAACTTTTTGAGTCCGTGGATCTTTGAGAAATTGATTCACCTTTGGTGCAAGTCGTTTGAATCCACCCAATGCAACCAGGCGAGCCAAATTGGGAGTGAGCAAATTTAGTGGAGAATCGATATTTCTATCGATAAAGTCGTTCATTTCGTACTTGTACAACTTAGTAACGAACTCAACATACTTTCCATAGCCTGCAGCTTCATCTGCACCTATGACGGCAGCAATTTCTGCCTGCATTCGATCGGTTTCCGGGAAAACATCTAATTGCGAACCGTCGTGATAAAAAGCGCGATAGAGCGGCTGGAGTGGCAAGAGTTCCAACCAATCCTTCAACTCTTCGCCTACGCAAGCCAAGGCATCGGCAATGAGGTCGGGCATGGTGAGAACGGTTGGACCTGTGTCAAAGGCGTATCCCTCTTTATGGAGGACTCCATTTCGACCACCAGGTACTGCTTCTCGTTCGATGACAGTCACTTTTCGTCCAGCGCCGGCTAAACGCAGTGCTGCACTCAATCCGGCTAGTCCGGCACCGACTATAACGACGTGATCGGTGGGTCCCTTTACTTGACGCGGCATATATTCCTTAGACAGTTCGGGCAATAGCGATTGCTATTAAGTCGTGCATGTGTTTTTGACCTACAGCGGAAATTTCTGGATGAGAGAGCGCTTGTTGGGCAGCAGTAGTTAAAGTATCAATGAGTCGTTCCACAGAATCCAAGGCGCCAGTTTCAGCAATAATGGTTCGAATCGTATCGATGCCTTCGTTGGTCACATCTTTATCGCCAAACAACTGCGCGATTTTTGCTCTTTGTGATTCGTTGGCTCGCTCTAGAGTCGTTGCCATAAGTACAGTTCGCTTGCCTTCACGAAGATCATCGCCGGCAGGTTTTCCGGTTTCCAGAGGATCGCCAAAGATACCTAAAATGTCATCGCGCAATTGGAAGGCTTCGCCCAAAGGCAAACCGTATTCGGAGTACCGATTAATCAATTCGGGGTTAGAGTTTCCACTTAAGGCGGCACCGAAATGCAGTGGCCTTTCGATGGTGTATTTTCCAGATTTAAATCGAGCGACGCGCAGCGAGCGCTCCACGCTTTGGGAGGCTAATCCTTGTTCAAAAACATCAAGGTATTGGCCGGCCATAAGTTCGACGCGCATTTCGTCATACATAGCTAACGATCCGACCAAAGCATCCGAAGAAATTCCAGATTGGTGCAACATCTTTGCCGACCAGATCAGGGCCAAATCTCCCAACAAAATTGCGCTGGAAATTCCGAATTGTTCGGCCGAGCCTTGCAAAGCATTGGTTCTATGCATCTTCTCAAAAGTTCGGTGAATGGAAGGGGCGCCGCGACGGGTATCGGATCCATCCATAACATCGTCGTGTATTAGTGCGCAGACATGAATTAACTCCAGCGACGAGGCGGCCGCCAGAGTCTGGGAAGTTAACGTGGCGCCACTTCCCAAAAAGCCGACGAGGGCGAATAAAGGGCGAAGCCGCTTTCCGCTTTCTAGAAGGAATCGTTCTAGGGAATCGGCAACGGGATCAAGTTCTGACCCGATCTTGCGTAAATAGCCATTTTCGACCTCAATAAATTGGCCGAGCGCCGAATTGATGGCAATTCTTAGTTCGGACAGGCTCGATTCTTTCGATATTTCCACGTACCAACGGTACCGTTCCCCGCTATGGAGGCAACTTCAATTTCCGTGGAGTTCTTTCCCCCTAAGGATCAGGCGGGGGAGGATCGACTCTGGCACGCAACAAAGTTGTTACAGCCGCTCCAGCTCGATTCCGTCTCGGTCACATATGGTGCAGGCGGTTCAACCAGAGACCGAACGGTCCGAATCACTAAGGAAATTACGGAGCGAACTGGAATTGCCACAGTTGCCCATCTGACTTGTGTTGGTTCTACAAAAGAAGAATTACTGTCCACCTTGACCCAATATAAGCAAGCAAATATTAAGTCGATCTTGGCGCTACGAGGTGACCCATCCGGTGGACCTAGCGCCCCGTGGGTGTCCACTGCTGGAGGTTTAGATCATGCCGACCAGTTGGTTTCATTAGCTCGCGATTTTGGCGGATTTGACATAGGCGTTGCTGCTTTTCCGGATGGACACCCAGCATCTGGGGGAAATTTGGACCGAGATATAGATGTACTTCTGCGCAAAGAAGATTTAGGTGCAACTTTCGCCACCACGCAATTTTTCTTTAACTCACGAAGTTGGATCGATCTTATCGAAAGATTGAGGAACCGGGGCTCGTATATGCCCGTAATTGCCGGTGTCTTGCCAATCACCAATGTGAAGCAATTGATTCGAATGGCAGAGCTAGGTGGAACGCCAATTCCTCAGGAGATGCAAGCGCGCTTTTCTGCGATTTCCGAGGATCCAGAGGCGGTTCGCAAAGTGGGCGTGGAATTTGCAACTGAGTTATGCGCGGAATTATTGGCTGCCGATGTCCCAGGGTTACATTTTTATACCATGAATTCTGCCGCGGCCACGATGGAAATCGCGGCAAACCTCAAGTTGGTCGCACATGGATAAAGGAATTTTCTTTCAGCAGTGGAGCAAACTTCATGGAAACGTCGAAGTAACTGGAATTGTTAAAGGGTGGCTGACTATTTCTTACTCCGTTGTTCGGCCGCTCTATCTATTAAAAATTCCGGCATCTGCTGTCACGATCAGCGGATTGCTTTTTGGAGTAGCCCTCTGGCGAAATAATTCTCAATGGTTTGCCTTACTCTTCTTAGGGCTCTCTTTACTCAGCGATGGGCTGGATGGCAGTTTGGCCATTATCGGTGGTAAAGAATCTTTACGTGGCGCAGCTTTAGATTCGGTTGTGGATCGAGTAACCGAAGTCTTTTGGGCACTGACTTTTTACGCCATTGGTGGACATGTTGAAATTGTTTTCTTGGCCTGGCTCATTGCCAGCACTCAGGAATATGCAAGAGCCAGAATGGGCGGATTGGGATTACATGACATCGGCGTTGTCTCGATTTCGGAACGACCAGTGCGGGCTAGTTTGCTGGCCATTGCGTTGGTAGCACATGTGCTCTCGTTAAATTTTGCTCAACCTTTAGCCATCATTTGGCTGGGCATGCAAACGTGGAGTTTGCTTTCAGTGATGCGATTCGCTTACTTGCGATTGCGGTGAAATTAAGGCTTTTATTGCATCAGACACAATTTCTGCACTTATTCCAACCAAGGGCAGTCCGCCGCCAGGATGTGCCGAGCCCCCAACACAGAAAAGATTTTTAAGCGGGGACCGATTACTTGCGCGAAGAAAGGCCGATTTCGCCGAATTACTTGAGGTGCCGTAGATGGAACCGCCCGGTGCCCGCACTTCATTTTCAAGATCCAAAGGAGTGCGAAATTCCATGACTTCCAGACGTGGAGATACCTCTAATCCCAAGGCATCTAATTTCTCAATAAGTTTTTGAGCATATTTTTCAGGTGACTGCGACCAATCCCAGCCACCTTGGGGTTCGTGACGTGGCGCATTCACCAAGACAAACCAGGGCTCTTTATCGGGACTTTTCGTCATCTCTGGATCAGAGGGAGCACAGATATACAGTGTGGGGTCAACCACCGGAATTTTCTTGGAAAAAATCTGGTCAAATTCAGCATCGTAATCTTCGGGAAAATATATGGTGTGGTGATTCATTTTTTTCGGTGCATGATCCAAACGCGAATTATCCAATCCCAAAAGGAGAGAAAATCCAGCAAGGGATTTTTCCGACTTGGCCAGTTTTTTCCGTTCCACTTTAGTGACCGAAAGATCGCGGGGGAGCAGGTGGTTGTAAACCACTTCCGCGTCAGCATTTGCAACTACATAATCAGCCCAGACGGTGTCACCAGATTCTGTTTCAATTCCTGTAGCTACCCCATCTTTATGAAGAATGGACTTGACTGAAGTATTGAGATGGAAAGTTACGCCAAGCATACGGTTGCGCTCTTCCAAGGCTTGGCTTAATTTCCCGATTCCGCCTTGAATATGCCACGCACCAAATGCGCTCTCTACAAATGCGATAGTGAGTAAAACCGCCGGCGCCTTGCGTGGATCAGAGCCCGAGTAAGTGGCATATCTATCCACGATCTTAGAAAGGTGTGGGTCTTCGGTGTAGGCACGGGTGAGTTTTCGCAGTGAAGTAAAAGGAGCAATCTCTTTCATTTCGCCAAAGAAATTCTTACGCAGGAGCAATGAAGCAATGGATTTTAATTCGGACTCCACAAAAGGCTCTCTGGCCACATCCCACATATGCTCGGCTCGTTGCATAAGCCGATGCCATTCATCTGCTGCCTTTTTCCCTAAAGCTGACTCAATTTCCTGAGTGATACGAAATAAGGAAAGGTTGGGGAAGATAATGCTCTTACCATCTGCAAAGTGGTATTCAAAGGCTGGGTCAACAGGAAGAACCTTGACCGTCAGTTCTAGCCTTTTGCCAGTCTTAAGAAAGAGATCGCGATAAACCGCAGGTAAGGTAAGAAGAGATGGTCCAGTATCAAAGGCATAGTCGCCTATCCATTCAGTCCGGCATTTCCCACCAGTCCGAGAAGATTGCTCATATATTTCAACTTCATTGCCAGCTTTTGCAAGTCGCGCGGCTACCGACATCCCTCCGATACCAGCGCCAATGATGACGATTTTTGCCATTACGAGATCAATCGGTCACGCCATTGCAACTTGCCTTGCGACTTCAGGCGCCAGGAAAGTCCAATGAGAAAAATAAGATAGATCGTTGAAAGAGGATGAAGCACTGCGGTAAATGCTGAAGATCGAGTTCTCACTGCCGCTATTAATCGTGAACTCCAAATTGCAAGGAATGCGCTCCAGCCCCACGGAGAACCACTGATAGCTAACAGTATTGGGAAGAACCCGGTCCACAGTAGGAGGGCTATCGCAAGAAATGTTCCAGGACCTCCGCCAAAGGCGGTCCACAAGGATTTGGTGTAGCCGCTGTTGAGTTCGCGGGCTGAGGAATACATTCGGCAATGTGCAACTTGGCTTCCTTCAGCTACACCACCTGTAAATCCAGCCGACTTCAAGGCTCTTGCTAATTCCAGATCGTCTAAGACTTTATTTTTGATAGATGTGTGACCGCCGATTGAGATATAGGCACTTCGCTTCACCACGAAGAATTGACCATTGGCAATAGTTATGGAGCGACTGGAAATCTTTTCGGCCAATCGAAGTGGAACGCTGGCCATCCAAGACCACTGGAGCAGCGGTTGAATTAATCGCTCTGCAAGAGATCCGACCAGTTCATGGGGATATGGGGAGATAAAGTCCCAGTCCCATCGCTCCATGTTACTAATTGCAGCTGCGATGGCTTGCTGATCCAAAATAACATCGGCATCTACAAAGACTAGAAACTTTCCCGAAGCCACTTGAGCTAATTGGTGGCACGCGTTGGGCTTTCCTAACCAACCAGGGAGAAGTTCGCCGCTTCGTATTACCCGCACAGATTCTTCTGGGTATTGCGAGAGTTTTTCGAAAGTTCCATCGGTAGAGTGATCATCCAAAACCAAAACTTCACTTTGCTTTAGTAGCTGTTGGTTCAAAACGGTCGGAATAACTTCATCAACATTGGATTCTTCGTTACGCATCGGAATCAAGATTGAGACTAATGGTTCTACCAATTCAGCGTCACTTCTTCGAACAACGCGCATGGTGAGGGCATTAAAGACAGTCATCACCCAGGCAGTTGTGGCCAGAACTGCAACCGAGGTAGTCAGTACGGAGATCATGTTTTAGGAGTCATCTGGTCGTCCAAACCAGGTTTTAAACAGATAAGGAAGGAAGACCAAGCCAAAAATAATTCCGCCAAGGAGTGCAACTCCAGGGCGGTGAAAAAAGAAAACGTTGCCGACTACGCCAGAGAACCAAGTCCAGAGCAAGAAAAGATTGATAGCCGCAAAATTTGCACCGCGCTTGCGTCGCTCTTTGGGAAGAATGAGGTTCAGTATTCCCATGAGCACGATTCCTGCAAAGAGCCATCCAGCAGCATTCGACAGTGGAATTTGAGATTCCAGTGGGACACGAGCACCTTTGATAACCCAACTCCATCGACCATCGGCAACCATCTGCGGATCCAGGAATAAGTCCCACGCCATAAGTCCTACGCCGCCATAGAGAAAAACCCATTGTGGTGAAACTTTTCGAGCGGCAACTAACACCGGATGCGAAAGCATTATCCAGGCAAACGGAACCACTACGGGAACGCCAAGAATTTGAATCCCTAAGCTCGGGCTGTAGCTGTAATTTCCAAAAGGCCAACCGGTGCGACTTCCCAACATTTCAACGCCTAAGGAAAAAGCGAAGGTGGCGAGAAGGAAAATAGCGGTGTACTTAAGTCCATAGGATAGCCACGCGTGCGTTGCCATTAACCCAACTGCGGAATAGACGGTCAATAAAGTGATGATTCGTAAAGTTGCACCGTTCACTAAGGGATAACTGATTTGGCAGGCTATTGCTAGTACTAGTAGCCCGTAGAGCAAGAAACTGCTTCGAGTGGAAATTCCTCTGCGCCGGTCACCTCGAGGTTGAAATTGGCGAATGGACATGGGCTAATTCTGCCGTATATAAGGAGATTCAAAATCACCGCGTTGCTCGATAACGGCAAAGCGCGCGAAGAGTTCTTCGGAATACCACTGAAATGTGTTGGTATTTGCTATTGCCTGACGATGGGCAGCGCCTTTGTAAGCAAATTCTTTAAGGCTGGCGCCATCTCTCCAGAGCGAAAAGGTGCCTTGGAGCCCTATGGGGGCTTCGCCGATTCCTATGGCAGCGAGCAATCCTTCGGAATCATGAAGGCTTTTCGAAACTGGGGGGACGGATTTCCAGAAACGAAGGTTCTCTCTGGGCACGATCTTTGCTCTGGTAATGGCAGCTACGGGGCCGTTCCAGTCTGGCAATGAAATCGGATGGAAAGGTTCCTGGCCACTCCATAACCCGTGAGCTGAAATTGGGGTCAAGGTGAATCGAACTTCGGAGCGAGCGAACTTGCGCCAATTATTCACTAAGGCGGAGTTATCAAATCTGGAAATTTCAGATTCGGGTAGACAGACCAACATTCCCCAACGATGAGGATCAGCATCTAGCGGAGTGAAACTTTCACCTTTTCCAGTCCCCAACAATTTGTAAAATGAAATTGCTGAACGATTCTTTAGGGAATTTAGCCGTCTGCGATCCAGCGCCATATGTGCAATTGCCAGTGGGACTGATGCGCTGGGAATACTCCAAAAATATACAAGAACTATCACACCGAAATACCGGCGGTCTTCACAATCTCAATAATTACCTCATGGGGGTGATCCCACATGGGCGCATGTCCACATTCAGGAAGGATGATCCATTTGGAATGTGCTGGTGCCAATATCCGCTCTTGGCAGGTACGAGCCGGAAGCGTGTTGTCGCTATCTCCGAAAATAATAGTTAGCGGAATATTAGGCGATATGGGTTTATCGAAACGTTTCTTGAGTAATCCATCCCATGCTGGAAAATATCCAATTGCACTTCCCATGGCTAAGGTGGCATCAAGACAGGTTTCAAAACTTAGCTCTTTCCAGAGCGGACTCACCGAGGCAAAACCAATTTTGCGGGCCCATTCAAACCGGACCAAGTTCGGGGCCATAACTTTTAACCCGCTGGCTAGGTGCTTCGATGCGGCAGCGCCTGGCAATCTGGTCCAAAACGGAGTCAGCCAGAGTCCAGCAGGTGCAACTCCCGTAACAGAGAGCACTTGCGCCGGATTAGCTGCAGCCATTTCTAAAGCCACCCACCCGCCAAGAGAATTTCCAGCAACGTGGAATTTGTGAATACCCAGTTCATGAATTTTCCGAAAAACTAATTCCGACAGCGCTGGCGGATCCATATGTTGACCTGGGTCGTAAGCAGAGTTTCCATGACCTGGAAGATCAATTAACGTGATTCGAAAGTGCTGTCGAAGTTCTGGAGTAATAGTTTTCCATGCTGTGCTGGCCGAACCCATTCCGTGGATGAGAATGAGATCCTCGCCTTCGCCAAAGGTTTGGCTCCACATCATCTACACCACCCCTGTTAATCGCATATTTACTTTAAAATTATATCGTTACAATCCCTGGAATGGACCGTTCAATTCTTGACCCACAGGTAAGAAATTGCCTTGACCTCTTTCACATCGAATGTGATGTTTTGGAATGCGACCCCGCGATGGCCGATACCGCCGCATTCTGCGAGCATTATGGCTTTTCCTTGGCGCAGGCGGCCAACACCATTCTGGTCGCTTCTAAAAAAATCGACCCACCTCAATATGCCGTGTGCGTTGTTCTTGGAACAACTCGATTGGATGTCAATAAAAAAGTGAGTGAGCTTATGAATGTTAAGCGTTTATCTTTCGCCGATGCCGAAGTTACTCAAGCGCTTACGGGCATGATGATCGGGGGAGTCACTGCCATTGGTATTGGCAACATACCCATCTATGTTGATTCCAAAGTTATGGAACAGGAAAAAGTGGTCATGGGCGGAGGCAACCGTTCCAGCAAGATCGTGGTCGTGCCAGGTCAACTATTAAAACTTCCCACTGTCACCGTAGTTGAGGATCTAGCGCTAGAGAAAGTTCAATAATTTAGGAAAGTGATTGAACAGTTGCTTCAATGAGTGATTGATTAGCTACCAAGGAATCTCCGAACGAAACTCCAAGTTGAATCCAAGCTCCATGTACCAACATATCTAATTGCCACAAATGAAATTCTTGAGTTGACGACTGTGGTTTGAGAAGGAAGTACGCGGCACTTTCAGAAACTCCGGGTACATCAACTTTGATAAAACCAGCCTTAGTCCACAGTGGAATTCTGGAATTGAAAAGTGTTCCATCATCTATCGCCCAGTACGCAGTCAATCCAATTGCCGCTCTTTGAACTCCGTAAGAACATGCAATTCCACCACTATTAATAATTTGCTCTAGGTCAGTTCCATGTGCTGGCTTCCACTTGGTATCCACCCACACTGATGTAGGTTCGATCTTTTGCATCGCCGCGAGCATTTTTGCACCTAAACAAGAAGTTGGAACATGAGTGAAAGCACTTTGTGCCACCGAAGGTGACATGCTTGGCGATGGATTGGCAGTCGCGGTGGCAGTCGCGGTGGCAGTCGGAGTCGGAGATTTTTGTGGAACTCCACACCCGGTAAGCAGAACTGCGGCAGAACAAAGTAAAACCAGTGACTTGATTCGCAACGTAACCACTCCTTCTTTGTTAATCACTATGGGATGATACTTGAA
>JBAXSZ010000052.1:0-10548 GCA_037130455.1 Actinomycetes bacterium
TTTAGTGCTCACATCATGGAGCGGATCCGATGGCGTGGCGAAGCCTCTTCAAATACATGAATAGGTCCGAACGGGGCAGGTGACATTCCTGGGATAATAAGTTGAACCGCATCGACAGAAAAATACCTCAAGTAAAAATTTTCAATAATGAGCTGATGGGCTTACTCGCTTCTGATGGATGTCGAAATTTGAGCCCTGTGTTTACTTTGTAACTGTTCCTGCGTCCAACCCGAGTAATTGTTACGTAGCCAGATTCGGCAAGGTCGGCGAGTATCGCCTGTGCGCTTCTCTCGGTGATTCCTACTGTGTCGGCGATATCGCGAACGCGTGAATCGGGATAGCGACTCAGGTGAATAAGTACATGTCCATGGTTGGAGAGGAAAGTCCATTCGCGACTGATTTCGGAAGTTGGCGTCATAGAGGAAACTATACCAGCAATTTGATACCTGAAATAGATTTCTGCTATATTCGCCCCACTAAATAGCGTCCAATTGGGAGGGCACAATGAGCTCGACATCGGTGGCAATAACTAATCTCACGTCAGTGGCGGTTCTTGTGTTTATTTTGGGATTTTTAGGCGCTCGAATAAAAAGTGACGTTCGCATTCCTGAGCAGATCTATCAAATGATCTCTATCTTTCTCCTCTTTGGAATTGGGCTCAAAGGTGGGCACGCCCTCAAAGACACTTCATTTTCAAGCTTTGCCGGCCCTGCCGTGGCAACTCTTGGCCTTGGAATTCTCATTCCAACCCTGGCCTACTTGGCACTTAAATTGGTTCATAAAATTAATGACCTCGATCGCGGAGCCATCGCCGCTCACTATGGTTCGACCTCGCTAGTCACTTTCTCGGCAGCACTTCTCTTTTTAGAAAATAGTGGCGTGAAAGTAGAAGGCTTTGCCACTGCACTTTTGACGATCATGGAAATCCCAGGGATTGTCGTCGGCGTTTATTTAGGTTCGCGCCACCGTGATAAAAGCGTGCAATGGGGCATAACCCTTCGGGAAGTCATTACTGGTAAAACTATTCTGTTGCTGGTTGGCGGGCTTGTGATTGGCGCAACGACCAGCCACGCTGGTTATTTGAAAGTTGCCCCATTCTTTATCGATCTACAGTCTGGTTTCTTAGCTCTCTTCTTACTCCACCTTGGATACCTTGCTGGAAGCAATTGGGGGGAAATAAAGAAAGTTGGCAAAATGGTAGGAGTATTCGCTCTCATCTTTCCTATCTTTTCCGGATCTCTTGGGGTGTTGGTTGGAAATATGGTTGGTCTTTCGATTGGCGGGGCGACAATTCTTGGGGTCTTGTGTGCAAGTGCCTCTTATATCGCCGCACCGGCTGCAGTCTCAGTTGGCCTGCCCGAGGCAAATGCACCATTGGCTCTGATGTCTAGTATCGGAGTGACATTCCCTTTCAACCTACTCATTGGAATCCCGCTTTACTTAGAGATAGCGAGGAAATTATGGATGTTTCAGTCCTAGTGTGGGCGGTCACAATTGGCCTAATTATCTTGCTTCTCATAATTGATCTTCTAACCGTCAGTTCGAAACCGCATGAAGTTAAATTTAAGGAAGCAATTGTTTGGTCAATTTTCTACATCGGAATTGCAGTTGCTTTTGGAATTTGGGTTTTGCAGCGCTTTGGTAGTCAGTCGGGGAAAGAGTTCTTTGCAGCCTATCTAGTGGAAAAGGCGTTATCTGTTGATAACCTATTTGTATTCGTGATCATTTTGGCGCAGTTTGCGGTTCCAAGCATTTACCACCAGAAAGTTCTCTTAATTGGTGTCATGTTGGCTTTGGTATTACGGGGAATTTTCATTGCCATTGGCGCCGTTGCGATTTCAGCATTCTCTTTCACTTTCGTCGTTTTCGGTGCAATCTTGATTTGGACTGGTACTGGGTTACTTAAACATTGGGATGAAGATCCAGAGCCGGGTGATAACGTGATTGTTCGGCACCTGCGCCGCAGAATCTCAATAGCAGATGAATTTGTCGGTTCAAGACTTTTCACACGCACAAGTGGTCGCCGCGTAGCCACGCCAATGTTTTTGGTGATGATTGCAATTGGATCAACAGATATGCTCTTTGCGCTTGATTCGATTCCCGCAACATTTGGGGTTACTTCAGAGTCGTTCCTAGTATTTACTGCAAATGCTTTTGCGCTTCTTGGGCTTCGGGCTCTCTATTTCTTAGTGAAAGGTTTGCTAGACCGCCTCATTTACCTATCCCTAGGCTTGGCCTACATCTTGATCTTTGTGGGCGCAAAGCTGGTACTTGGATTCTTGCATGAGCATTTTCATTCACTACCTAAGATTTCAACCGGAACTGGTCTAGGTGTGATTGGCACAATACTTGTCATTGCAACGGTTGCTAGTTTGATTAAAAGTAAATTTGATTCAACCGCCATTGCCCATGCGGGGCGAGTGAAGGGGAATAAAGAACGTGAAGAGTAGATTCTTGAGTGCATGGAAGTTACTTCCTAAAACTCTTCGAAAGGCGATAGTACTTCTCGTAGGTTCTACGCTTATTCTGATAGGTCTGTTGCTGATCGTTCTGCCTGGACCATTTACCTTGCCTCTGCTTGTACTTGGACTCGTTGTTTTAGCTCTGGAGTTTGCTTGGGCTGAAGCACTTTTGGTTCGGGTGCGCCATCACGGTGCGAAAATTGACCCGCGAAAACTTTTTAAAAGGGAATCGGGTCAATAGAGCAAAATCGTGGAGTTGCCTAACTAGGAACACCTCTAGACTCTGGGGATGTCACGTGGACTTTACTTGGTGGACGCGGATATCCAGTCGATTCGCAAGAAATAGAACACCGGATTAAACAGGTGCATCTTGAAACGATATGAGCGTTGGGTAGTTGCAGCACTCTTAAATTCTGTTGCCATCCAAGCCAGTACCTATTTGGCTCGCCCAATGGTGAGCTACAAACTTCTTGAGCTCCATTCCAATAGCTTTACGGTTGGATCATTTGGTGCTTTGTATGCCCTTTTTCCGCTGCTTTTAGCGATACCACTGGGACGCTGGATAAATCAGTTCGGTGAGGGCCGCTTTATTGCCCTGGGAACTTCGGTTATTGCCCTTTCTGCTTTTTCGCTGGCAATTGCACATACTCGAACCGAGATGATATTCCTCGTTGCACTACTAGGAACGGCTCAATTGCTTTGTATGACCGGCGCACAAGCGATTTTTGCCAATAGAACTGCGCAGGATAATTATGAAAACTATTTCGGTTATTACACATTTAGCGCTGCATTAGGGCAACTGATTGGTCCAATCATTGGCGCAGTTGTCTCTGGATCACGCGGCATCTTGCCGGATTCCACGGGCAATGCATTCAAAGCATCCGCAATCATCGCGCTCTTGGGTCTTATTCCGCTCTTCTTTGGAATGCCCATGAAGCCAACTTTCAATGTAACGGCAAAAGCCTCAAGAGAAAACACTTCTCTACATCGCTTGTTGAGCAACCCCGGAATGCTAGTTGCCATGTATGCAAGTCTCGCCGTGAGCTCAACCGTTGATGTCCTGGTTGTCTTTCTGCCAGTCTTTGGCAAAGAGAAGGGTTTTTCATCTGGCGCAATTGGAATTATCTTGGCACTTCGCGCTGCAGCCTCAATGCTTTCCAGAATTAGACTCGGAAAGTTGACTGAACGAATCGGCTACTTTCGTTTGCTGATTGGCAGCATTTTGGCATCATCAATCGCCTGTGTTGTTGCAGCATTTTCAACATCGGAGCTATTTCTAGGAGTAGTCATTGTGCTTGCTGGATTTTCATTTGGAGTTGGTCAGCCAATGACTATGGCTTGGGTCTCGCGGATTAGTCGTAACGATGAACGGTCTTTCGCAGTAAGTATCCGATTAGCTGGAAACAGATTAGGACAATTCCTTTTGCCAGCCCTTGCCGGGCTAATTTCTGGGATCTTCGGTGCCGGAGCAGTTTTCATTGCATTAGCAGTCTTATTGAGCTCCAGTACACATTCAATTCGTAACGCTTCGCGCGAGTAATTAGATCAATCGATATTTATTTATGGGCCGACCGGCAGTTCCGTACTGCAGTTCTAAAACAACGATCTGTCGATCTGCCATTTGCGACAAATAACGTTGTGCGGTTGCTCGACTAATTCCCAACGCATTTGCAATTTCACTAGCATTCATTGGTTGGATATTTGCTTCGAGGCATTTTGTGATTAATGCGGTAGTCGGATTACTCGAAATCTTCTCAGTCGCATCTTCTACTTTGCCGCCTCGCATTAAGGCAACCGTTGTGTCAACTTCGGCTTGTGAGATTTCACCTTCGACGTTTAGTCGCGCATGAGCGCTCTTATACTTTTGCAACCTCTCGATGAGTTCTTGGCCATTAAAGGGCTTAACTATGAAGGCTGCTGCACCAAGCTGGATTGCATCTTTGAGGTTTTGAGAGTCACGAGCAGCCGTTATCACGAATACATCCGGCTTGGTGCCTCGCGGCAACTGTTGCAATCTGGCGAAAAGTTCAAGCCCATTCTCGTCGGGAAGAAAAAGATCTAAGAGAACTAGGTCCGGCTTTTCGGCTATAACCATTTGATATCCAAGAGTAGCCGTCGGAGCTACACCAATGACTTCGTAGCCATCGACCATTTGAATGTATGCGGAGTTAATTTCCGCTACGCGAAAATCATCTTCAATAATCAAGGTTCTAATCATATTTTTACCGGGATATCCACCACGAAAACGGCGCCCTGATTGTTGTAGCAAGAAATACTTCCACCCGCTTGTTTTACCAAGCGCGAGACAATCGCTAAACCAAGCCCTCGGTGTGAAGATTTCCCAAGCATTTTCTTGGTAGAAAAGCCATCTTCGAAGACAATGTCAGGCCGAGGTTCAGGGAGACCGCTGCCATTGTCACGAATGGTTATGATCTTTGTTTTGCTGTGACTTGCTTCGATCGTCAGTGAGACTAATGCACCTGCCTTGCCTGCAACTGCATCTAAAGCGTTGTCTATTAGGTTTCCGATGACTGTAATTTGCGCATTAAGGTCAAGACTGATGTCGTCTAATGAAGTTTTGGGATCAATTGTTAACTTCACGCCCTTCTCGCGGGCAATGGCGAATTTTGCTAGGAGAAGCGCTGTAACTGTCGGATTGGCTATTTCATCGTTGAGCTTTTCTGCCAAGTCAGCATCCACATTAGATATTTCACCGAGATAGGCTTTTGCCTCATCTACACGGCCGAGTTCAACTAATCCCTTAATCGTATGGATTCGATTTGCGTATTCATGCTGTTGAGCGCGAAGCGCATTAGTCAGATTGGTGACACTATCTAACTCGCGCAGTAAGCCCACATGTTCAGTGCGGTCGCGTAGGGTGATAACGGAACCGATATTTCTGCCAAGTTGTCTAACGGGCCTGGTATTAATTCGAAGTGAGAAATTTTCATTCAATACAATTTCATCATCGCCTTGAGGAGTCTCACCTTCAAGGAGATCCAATAGGCGACCCTGTGGGAGCACTGCGTCAATCGCTTGGCCAACGACAGATTTATTGAGATCCAAAAGACGCATTGCCTCATCATTTATAAGGATAATCTTCCGATCAGTTGTAAGAGTTATAACGCCCTCTTTGATCGCATGGAGCATTGCGTCACGCTCTTGGTACTTAATCTTCGTTTCTTCTAGCTCGTTTTCAATCCTTCTGTTCCTTAATTTGCGCGCGAGTATTTCTGCGATAATAAATCCAAGAAAAATAATTCCAAAGCCTAGGTAGATGAAAGAGTTCCGCAAAGAACTTGCTTCGTCGGCAAAAGTCTTTGTAAGAAAACCGGCTGACACCATGCCTATTATTTGCCCTTCATTACTAAAAACCGGAGTTCTACCATTTGCTGATAGTCCAAGCGAACCCGGGTGAAATGAAGTCTTTGATGCGCCGGCTAGGGTTGCTTGTGCATCCTCTACTTTTTTACCAATCAAGGCGGGATTTGGATGACTGAGTCGAACGCCATCCTTATCGGTAAAAACTATGTAGGAGGCGCCAGTTCGTTTAGCAATGAGAAGAGCCATCGAAGGCAGCTTATGCTCAACGTCCTTACTTTGAATTAGCTCGATTACATCAGGCATCACCGATATTGACTTTGCGAGTGTGAGCGCTCGGGTGAGATATTCCTGATTTTGAGCACGATGCGCAACATTGAAAGTCATGATCAGTCCGAGTAAACCTGCAACCAAAACAATCAAAACTCGATTCATGGAAAACCGTAGGAGGCGTACACGTGCGGTTGTCATGCCCTAAGTGTGCCTCGATTTATCTACCCTGTCAGGGTATTTGGAGAGTGAGCAAAACGAGCAAAAGTTTTTAAACGAGTTTTAGCGTAACAACCTTGTTATAAAGGCGAAGTTGCTGATTTTGAGGACCTAGGCTCATTTTATGACCACAGGAGTGCACGTTAAGTTCTCAAATGTTTCCAAGCGATTTCGAACGCCTAAAGGTGATTGGTATCAAGCAATCAAGGATTTGGATTTCGAAATTAAGCCAGGTGAGTTTGTCTCATTAGTGGGTCCGACCGGCTGTGGAAAGTCAACGGCATTGACTCTTGTAGCTGGTCTTGAGTTTCCAAGTCTTGGAACTGTCCAAGTAGATCAAGTGCAGGTGAAGGATATCGACACATCTACTGGATTTGTTTTTCAGCATGACGCAACATTTCCATGGATGAATGTGGCAAATAATGTCGCAGCGGGACCGCGATTTCGTGGATTGCCTGAACCACAAATTAAATCGCTGGTCCAGAAGTGGATTGGTAAAGTTGGCTTAACGGGATTTGAAAAGCATTTTCCGCATCAACTTTCTGGTGGAATGCGTAAACGCGTCGCGTTAGCCCAATCCCTCATCAATGAACCACGATTATTACTTCTCGACGAACCATTCTCTGCTCTCGATGTCCAAACTCGTGCAATTATGACTGAAGAGCTAATGCTGCTTTGGGACCAGACCGGTTCCACGGTTATGTTTGTTACTCACGATCTGGAAGAGGCAATTGCACTTTCAGATCGCGTGCTTGTAATGACCGCAGGCCCTGGAAGCATCAAGGCAAATTTTAAGATTGACCTTCCACGTCCACGCAAGGCACGAGATATTCGTTTTAGTCCCGAATTCATAAAGATCTACCAAGAAATTTGGGAAGTCTTGCGAGATGAGGTCGATGTGGCCTACCAACGTCAATTGATTGTTTCTAAGTAGAGCGGCTGGAGATCCAACTATGAGCATTGAACAGACACTTGGCAATCCAGATTTCGCATCTGAAGAGCAACTAAAGCATAAAGCTCGCCTACGAGTAATAAGAATAAAGGCTATTCAAGTTTCATTGGCCGCTTTTCTTTTACTCAGCTGGCAAGTGCTAACCGATCACAAGATAATGGATTCATTCTTCTTTGGGCAGCCAACTGGCGTTTGGCATCAATTAATGGTGTGGATTCATAACGGAACTGCGGCCGGTTCCCTTTGGTATAACTCGTATGTCACTTTGATGGAAGCAACATACGGGTTCGTTATAGGCGTACTGCTGGGCATTATTTTTGGAATATTGCTCGGACGCAATCGAGTGCTAGCTGAAGTTTTTGCTCCATACATCAAAATTGCAAATTCGATTCCGCGCGTTGTTCTAGGATCTATCTTTACCGTCATCTGGGGTCTTGGATCAACTTCCAAGATTGCCCTAGCTTTTGTCTTGGTTTTCTTTCCGGTTTTCTTCAACGCTTTTACTGGTACTCGTGAAGCCGACAAGAAGTTAATTGCTAATGCCCGGTTATTAGGGGCATCAAATTCCCAAGTGACCCGCAGAGTGGTTCTTCCATCCGCGTTCTCATGGATTATGGCTTCCATGCACGTTTCATTCGGTTTTGCGATTATCGGTGCAATTGTTGGCGAATTCCTTGGATCCAATCACGGCCTTGGCTTGTTAATTGCTACAGCTCAAGCGACATTTAATCCCAATGGAGTTTATGCAGCAATGTTGGTAATTGGCATTATGGCACTGACTGCCGAATGGTTGATCACGCAGCTAGAAAATCGCCTTCTGAACTGGCGACCAAATCAGAATTCCGGGGCTGAACTCTAAAGAGTTCCGGGGTATTTACCGCAAATAAGAGGAGAAATAATGAAGCAATCGAAAAAAGTTGTAGCGGTTCTCGGCGCAATTGCGTTAGCCCTGACCACTACTGCAGGCGTACAGTCGGCAAAGGCTGCCGATCCAAGCTTGGTTAAAATCGAGGTAGGTGGACTCTCTAAGCAGATTTACTTGCCATTTATGCTAGCCCAACAACTTGGCTTCTATAAGCGCTATGGAGTTAATGTTGAACTAGTTGATGAACCAGCTGGTGGAGATGCAACAAACGATATGGTTGCCGGTGGAGTACAACTTACAGGCGGATTCTTTGACCATAATATCGACCTACAAATTCTTGGAAAGAGCTCAGAATCTATTGCTGTGCTTCTCAAGTCACCTGGCGAAGTAGAACTTTGCCGTACGGATCTGCAAGATAAGATCAAGTCTCCTGCCGACTGGATAGGTGGAGTAAACGTTGGTGTAACCGGTCTCGGTTCATCAACTAACTTCATTACTCGTGCCATTGGCTCGAAAGCTGGCGTAAAGGCATCAGACATGCACTCAGTTGTTATTGGTGCAGGTGCAACATTTATTGCTGCATTTAAAAATAAGACTGTTGATTGTGGAATGACAACTGAACCAACAATTTCCGCAGTTCTGCAACAGAAGCTGGGATATGTTTTAACCGATATGCGCTACGGTGACAAAACTAAGGCAGCTCTTGGTTACAATTACGTTGCAACTTCCGTGTATGGAATGACTGACTGGATCACCTCACACCCAGTTCAAGCTCAAGGTGTCGTAAGTGCAATGTACGACACAATGGCTTGGATTGATGCACACACAGCGCTACAGATCGCTAAAGCAATGCCCGCTGATTATTATGCAGGTGTAGGACTTGATACTTACGTAGCAGCGCTTAACGATGAAAAGGTTATGTATAACCCTGGAATCAGAATGCCTGTAGGTGCAGCACTAGGCGTATTACGCGCAGAACAAAAAGGCCGCATCGCTTACGGTGTATGGACTGCAGCTAAAGTTGCCTCAGTTTCGCTAGATGCAACATATACAAACAGTTTTGCACAAGCTGCGATCGGAATCGTCAAGGCTTATCACAGCAAAGCAAAGATTAAGGTCGGCCAGGGTTAATCCTCCGATCTTGTCTTACTAGTTCCAATCAATGAGGGAAAATGGGTCTCGTCGCGAAATCGGCGGGGCCTGTTCCAATTTTGGTTCCATCCTTATCAAATGGACTTCTTTATACTCAATTTGGTATGGCCACACCCTCACTGGTGAAATGCCACGGGTATTTGATCAACCTGTATCAGCAAACGAGATGATTGAGTTTGCCCGCATGGCAGAAATCTTTGACGATCGACTACTGCGGGCCTGCGATTTGCCTGACGCTTTGGTTTCCATGTCACCTCGGGACGAAGCGGAGAATAGGGGTCAACGAGCTCGGTCAACAATTCTTTCGCAAGCCGTTCATCACGCAAATGAACACAGAGCGCAACTTGTCTCCGCTCTTGAAGCTGGTGGCTGCACAACAGTCAATTTGGACGATTTTGCAGTATGGGGATATGCCGATATTCATCCAGAACTCCTGGAGTGGAACTAACTTCGCCGATGAGGAAAGTCCAGATATGAGGAGCTCAGCGGTTATTTTTAGTCTGCACTAGAAACTTTGGAGAAGTTAGAACTTCATCTCAAGAATCACACAAACTTTATGGATTTCTTCGAATCTGCTCGGTTAAACCCACATGCAGAATTAATAACCGGTTCTATTTGTGGTGTAAAAATCCAAGAAATTGAAGATCCACTCATGAAGAAGATTCGATATTTAGACAAGTTGGTTGATGAACTTGCCAAAGGTCGCCCCATGGAGAAAATACTTCGAACCATTGCTTAGACAGGCTTCAACTCGTTTACTTAGGTGAGTGACTTGGTCATGCAAATGTTGTCTTCGCTAAGTTCGTACTCTCCAAAGGCTTCGCAATCGGCATAACCAAGAGACTTATAGAGTTCACGGGCAGGTTTGAAAGCCTCAGAGGTGCCTGTTTCAAGACTGAGCCTTAGTATTCCAAGTTCTTTAGCAGTTGCTTCTATGTGACTGACTAGTGCGCGACCAATTCCTTGGCCACGTGCTTTCACAAGGGTGTGCATAGATTTTAGTTCTGCGTGGGCATCATCCAATTTTCGAAGGGCACCTATGGCAACCAAATCTCCTGCAATTCGGGCCCCGAATACTGTAATTTCCGGAGAATTGAATTTCTCGATGTCGAGAGCATAAACATGCTCTGTCGGCGTTGCAGCTAAGCAGAAATCTAGATGTGTCCGAAGTATGTGAATTGACTCCTCTTGGAATGGGTCAATAATCAAGATCTCAATATGCACGAGGAAACTATATCTAACGCCAAATTACGAATATCGGGAACTGGGCCTATTTCGACAATTCTGGTTTCTATTCGTCAATTTGC
>JBAXSZ010000053.1:0-9895 GCA_037130455.1 Actinomycetes bacterium
TTAACGAGAGTGAAACCACTGAAATTGGAAACCCCTGCCGCTGTGAATTAGCCAATTCGCGACGTAAATTTTCGTAAAAGAGCGCCGGCGCCATCGTTAACGTTAATGAATCAACGACGCCGTTATTTCGAAACTCCAGAGTCCTCGGCTGCTCCGACATAATTCAAAGGTATTCTCTTCCGGTGGCATTGTGAACCTTTTTTAGCCGCCATCTAGACCAGGTGGTTGCTTGGATATTTCACACCTTAGAAAGCGGAAGGATCCCTACATGAGCGATGTTGCAAATCTGCGCAGGTATGAAATGGCTCGGAATAACGCCATCTGGTTTCTGCGGATGGAAGCCCTCATCGTTGCTGCCTTAACCCTTTATTTGATTGTCGCTGCGCTCTTCGCAGATGTCACAAATCAGGCGGCACTCGTTGGTGAAATCCTCTTCGGCATCATTGGCGCCTTGGGATTGCTCGCCTGTTCGGTCGGTTTTCAACGAAGAAAATCCTTTGGCCGAGCCCCTGCCGTCTTGGCCAATCTCATCGCCTTGGGTGTCTCCTACTTCATGATCACCGGTGGTCTGGTCTCTCTGGGTATCCCACTGGCAATCTTGGCAATAATCACTTTCCTGGCCGCGCTCTTCGGATATCAGGAACCGGTGGCCGAAGTACAGAACTAGAGCAAGGTGCGCCCGCCGTCACATTCTCGACCTTCATTTCGGCTTGGGGCGCTCCGTGGCGACCGATAGACTGACCGCTCCAACATTTACCTTGGTTTATCGCATGACTACACGAATGAGGAGCATCGCCTGTGTCGGCATCAGGATCTGATTCGCCTGTAAATTCCGTACCCGCAAGCAATTTTGGCGGTTCCTTTGGGCCAAATGAATGGCTCGTCGATGAAATGTACGAGCGCTATCTCCAAGACCCTGCCTCAGTCGATAAAGCGTGGTGGGATTTCTTCGCCGACTACGACAAGGCCAATGGCGGACCCACTGGTGGAGCCGGCAAGAGTTCAAGCGCTCCCGCAATTCCTGCATTGTCCGATGCCCCGCTAGGTGGAAATCCACCGCTTCCAAAATCGGGGATTGTCGATTCCGTCCCGGTGACTGCTGCCCGAGTATTTTCAGCTGGCACGGATTCAGTTGCGCCAGAAGTTGCCGCTGCCCCCGTCGCGCCAGCCACAACCGTCACTACACCTGCCACAGCACCCATCGCCCCTGCCCAATCGACGCAAACTTTCACAGCCCAGGAGACCGTTAAAACTGCGATGACTAATTCCAACCCAACTCCAGCCGATCCCGTCGTAAAACCCATCCCCACCTTGGTAACGCCAAGTGCTTCAACGACAGACCCCATTCGTGGCGTTGGCGCCCGAGTCGTTCAAAGCATGGAAGCTTCGCTCTCGGTTCCAACGGCAACCAGTGTTCGTGCCATCCCAGCAAAGCTCATGATCGACAATCGAACCGTCATCAACAATCATCTGAAGCGAGGCCGTGGCGGAAAAGTTTCCTTCACGCACATTATCGGCTACGCCATGATCAAGGCGCTTCGCCAAATGCCAGAGATGAATTCTTTCTTCACACATGTCGATGAAAAACCAGCCGTTGGTCATCCAGAACATATCAACTTGGGAATCGCTATCGATATGGCAAAGCCGGATGGAACTCGACAATTGCTAGTTCCCTCTATCAAAGGTTGCGAAGATTTAGACTTTGGCCAATTCTGGGCTTCCTACGAAGAAACAGTTCGCAAAGCACGTACTGGTGCATTAATTGTTGAAGATTTCGCTGGCACAACAGTCTCCCTGACCAACCCAGGCACCATTGGTACGGTGCATTCAGTTCCCCGGCTAGTTGTCGGTCAAGGAATGATTTTGGGTGTTGGTGCATTGGATTACCCAGCCGAATTCCAAGGCGCTAATGAAGAGACACTGGCTAATCTTGCCATCAGCAAAGTTGTCACACTGACTAGCACCTACGATCACCGAATTATCCAAGGCGCACAATCAGGGGATTTCCTGCGTCGCATAAACGATATTTTGCTTGGTGGCGATGGATTCTATGAAGAAATTTTTGCCGCACTTCGGATTCCATATGTTCCAATTCAATGGGTAACTGATCTGCAATTTGGTAAAGATGATCAGCTCGGCAAAACTGCTCGTGTTCAACATCTGATCGATGCCTACCGAACTACTGGCCACCTAATGGCTGATATTGATCCGTTGGAATACAAACAACGTTCTCATCCTGATTTAGATGTCGTCACTCATGGACTTTCCTTGTGGGATTTGGACCGGGAATTTGCAACTGGTGGCTTGGGCGGAAAACCCGTTATGAAGTTGCGTCGAATTCTGGGAATTTTGCGTGATTCATATTGCCGCACCATCGGCGTTGAATATATGTACATCCAAAATCCTGCCGAAAGAAAATGGATTCAGGAACATGTCGAAGTGGGTTCACCGCGTACACCACGCGAAGAGCAGTTACGGATCCTTCATAAACTCAATAGCGCCGAAGCTTTCGAGTCCTTCCTTCAAACCAAATATGTCGGCCAGAAGCGATTTTCATTAGAAGGCGGCGAATCTGTTATCCCACTTCTTGATGCAGTAATTTCCGAAGCAGCAGATGCTGGGCTGGATGAAGTCTGCATTGGAATGCCACACCGAGGTCGCTTGAATGTTCTAGCAAATATTGCGGGAAAGCCAGCCGGGCAGATCTTCCAAGAGTTCGAAGGTCATTACGCCGAAAATCAAGTTCATGGTTCTGGCGACGTTAAATATCACTTAGGAACCCAAGGCATCTTCACCGCCGAATCAGGTGCCACCACAAAGATTTACCTTGCCGCCAATCCTTCACACCTGGAAGCGGTTAATCCAGTATTGGAAGGCATTGTCCGAGCCAAGCAAGATCTGCTCAACGTGAAGGAAGCATTTTCGATCATGCCGATATTGGTTCATGGCGATGCAGCATTTGCTGGCCAAGGGCTAGTTGCAGAAACTTTGAACTTATCCCAACTTCCTGGCTACCGAACTGGTGGAACAATCCACGTTGTTGTAAATAACCAAGTTGGATTTACTACCTCACCAGTTTCTGCCCGATCCAGCACATATTCAACTGATGTAGCCAAGATGATCCAAGCCCCGGTCTTCCATGTAAATGGAGATGACCCGGAAAGCGTGGTCAGAGTAGCTCGATTAGCATTTGAATACCGTCAGGCCTTTAATAAAGATGTCGTTATCGACATGGTTTGCTACCGTCGCCGTGGACACAATGAGGGTGATGAACCAAGTTTCACTCAGCCGCTGATGTACAAATTGATCGACGCAAAACGATCCACCCGAAAGCTTTACACCGAAGCCCTGATCGGGCGCGGCGATATCACGGTAGAAGAAGCCGAAGAAGTCTTGCGGGATTACCAGACGCAACTGGAAGCGGTATTTAATTCAGTTCATAACATTGAGCCAGAAGATGAAAAATTCATCATCCCTGTTGTTCCGGCTCCAGAAACCGTGGACACCGCTGTTGATAGCACCACACTTCACAAGATTGCTGCGACTCAAACGGCCATCCCTGAAGGTTTTGTCGTCCATCCAAAATTGTTGCCGCAATTGCAAAAACGAACCGAGATGCTCAACGATGGAACCGTTGATTGGTCCACCGGAGAAATGCTCGCCTTCGGCTCATTGTTACTGGAAGGCCATCCAATTCGCCTTGCTGGGCAAGATGTTCGCAGAGGTACATTCTCTAATCGTCATGCGGTCATTATCGATCAAAAGACTGGCAACCAATGGACTCCTCTTCGCGGCTTAATTTCTGACGAAAATCAATTCTTCGTCTTCGATTCCCTGCTCTCAGAATATGCGGCACTAGGTTTTGAATATGGCTACTCGGTAGAACTTGAAAACGCGCTCGTCCTTTGGGAAGCGCAATTTGGTGACTTCGCCAACGGGGCGCAAACAATTATCGATGAGTTCATTTCTTCAGCGCTCCAAAAGTGGGGCGAGCGTTCTTCAGTCGTTCTTCTTCTGCCACACGGGTATGAAGGCCAAGGACCAGATCACTCTTCCGCCCGAATCGAGCGTTACTTGCTCCTGTGCGCGGAGCAAAACATGACCGTTGCTCAGCCATCTTCTGCCGCTTCCTATTTCCATTTACTTCGATGGCACATGAAGAACCCAGCACGTCGTCCGCTGATTGTCTTCGAACCAAAGTCGATGCTACGGCTTAAGGCAGCAGCTTCTTCTATCGCTGATTTCAATACCAGTACTTTCCGTCCCATCATCAGCGACCCAACCGTTCACAACGCCAGCCGAGTCATCTTCTGCTCTGGAAAGATTTACTACGACCTGCTTGCAGAGCGTGCTCGCTTAGAGGAGAACACCACCGCCATCGTTCGCGTGGAGCAGTTATATCCGTTACCTGCCGAAGAAATGGCCCAAGAAGCTGCCAAGCATCCCCACGCAAACCTCTTGTGGGTTCAAGACGAACCTGCCAACCAAGGTCCATGGCCATTCATTGCCACCCATACCGCTGAAGCTTTGGAAGGTCGTGGTCTTCGCGGAGTTTCCCGTCGCGCCACCGCAAGTCCAGCAACTGGCAATCACTATGTCCACGAAGAAGAGCAGAAGGCCCTCCTCATGGAAGCTTTCAGCCGCTAACTAAGAATTACTTTCGGCGGCGGTATCTCAAGAGTACGACGCCTTTTAATTCGCTTCCCGAAAGCCATCCCCACTGCCTGGAGTCGGTGCTGGCATCTTTGTTATCGCCTTCGACCCAAAAGAGCGGCCAGCCATCTTCGGTTCGTTCGATATCCACCAGCCGTTTAATCTGCAAAATATCAGCCCCTGCCGCCGTAGATTCACGCTGAATCAACACCGCCTTGCCGATCAGCCCTTGAGTCAGGACGGTACTGACACCGCCTGGCCAGAATCGGGCTAGGAGCCAGTCGCCATCTCGATATTTGGGAAACATCGACTCCCCAACTACCTCGATTTTTATCACGCTAATTTTCCAATCCTCAACTTTGGCTCAGGGGTAGTAGTCTCACACATCGAAGATTGTTCGTCGTCAGTACCAGAACACTTATCAACCGGAGGTAAAAGCATGACCGTCAAGAATTCGCTCAAGGTGCAATTTTCTCGATTCTTTGCCCCATCAACTATTGCTTTCGCTCACTGCGATTTGCCATGTGGTGTCTACGATCCAGCACAAGCAAAGATCGAAGCGCTTTCCGTTAAAGCAACCATGGAAAAATATGCAGCAAGCAGCGACCCAGATTTCAAAGCCCGCGCAGTTGCCATCAAGGAAGAGCGTTCCGAATTAGTAAAGCATCACCTCTGGGTTCTCTGGACCGATTACTTCAAGGCACCGCATTTCGAGGCATACCCACAATTGAATGCGCTTTTCAACGAAGCCACCAAACTTGCTGGCGCCGGTGGAACTAAGGGAAGTAACGACGTAGCAGTGGCTGAAAAACTTCTCACCAAGATCGATGAGATTGCCGCAATTTTCTGGGAGACCAAGAAGTAGAACGAACTTCTGTTTTATACGGAAAATAACCTGGCGATAAAACGTCAGGTTATTTTCTTTTCCACCAACAATCCTTCAGCCGCCGTTCTGGCCATATACGAAACTCGATCCACAACTTTTCGCAAGATGGTTCCGCTCGCGATTAATTTTCCTTCGTGATTTATCTCCACATTGAAAGTTAGCTGGTGTCCAGCCACATCAATACATGTTGCGTGTGCCCGAATCGTCGCTCCAATAGAAACTCCGGAGAGATAATTCAATTGTGAAGTTACCGTGTGCGAAGTTTCGCCAGGTTCAAAAAATTCGACCAGCGCTGCGGTGCAGGCGCTTTCGGCAAGATTAATTAGCGCACTAGTTGCAACAACTGGAAGATCACTTATTCCACTTGCCACCGAGGTATCCCCGGGGCGGATCGTTAAAGAAGACATTCCAACGGCGCCAAGCAGTTTCTCGTTGCTCATTTTTCGCCAACCTGGCACACCTGGGAAACCATGTTCTTAAAGTAAAGGCTTTGCGGGCATTTATGGGCAATCTTTAGAAAAAATCTCTCCGAATTTCATGAGAAGTTTCGATGATTTGAGTGACGCCATCGACAGAAATTTCCGTCCTGGTGTAACCGGAGATGACTTGAGTTTCGATGGGAAGGGATGCTTGATGCATGGAATTCATTTCTTCCGCTAACGCTTGAGTTTGTTCGTGAATCCGATTGAGTAAATCTTCGGGGGCGACTTCCTGACATGACCGGCTGAGCAGACTTTGAATCAGTGAGAGTGCTTTTTGTTCTTGGAGCATGGTTCCCTGACAAGGCGGACATTCTTGAAAGTGAAGTTCGAAAGCTTGGTATTGGTGGACATCTTCGATCTCGTGATCGAGGAAAATAAACATTGCGTTTAGTATTTCCTCACAGGAAGTTTCGTGTGGATTTCCGCAACTCATGATCCACTCTCCTTCCCGAAACCGCGACCTCGGCCATATTCAGCCAATGACTCGCGAAGTAACTTTCGGCCCCGGTGAAGTCTGGACATCACTGTTCCGGTCGGGACACCAGCAATTTCAGCAATCTCTTTGTAGGAAAAACCCTCAACATCAGCCCAGTAAACCGCCATGCGAAATTCTTCTGGCATCGCTGCGAGCGCATCTTTGATATCGCTATCGGCGAGATTTTCCAGAACTACATCCTCGGCAGATTTTCCTTGGTCGCTGGTATGACTCGAGGCGTCGTGGATCTGCCAATCCTCTAATTCACCGCCAGCAATCAATGGTTGGCGTTGAGCTTTGCGATACGAGTTAATGAAAGTGGTAGTCAGAATCCGATAGAGCCATGCTTTGAGGTTGGTGCCAGGTTCAAATTGATGAAATGAGGTGAAGGCCTTGGCATAAGTATCTTGCACCAGGTCTTGGGCATCGTGCGGATTCTTCGTGTACCTCAGGGCTGCTGAATAGAGTTGATCAGCAAAGACCATGGCGTCACGCTCGAAGCGCGCCTTACGTTCGGCTAGGGATTCAGTCTCTCGATTAGCAAGAGTCAGCTCACTTCGAAGTTCAGGGGATAGTTCGGCAGAAAGCTCGGGGGTAATTTCGGTTGGCATCGTCAATAAGGCTACTGCCAATTGGAGCGCCTGCGCGCCGGAATTACTGCGAACCTTGTGAGAGTTTGCTGCACGAATATCGAGTGATTTAGTCATCACTGATGGAACGGTAGCCAGAGGCGCAATATTCCCCATCTGGCCCTGGCTTTTTAGCCCAGGCTAACTCTTATCAGGTATCCCGCGCCATCAGATTCGTTGTCGCTAAAAAAGGGTATCTGGCGCTGCGATCTCTATCTCATCAATGAGCTCGGGGCCATTGTTTCGAACGGCGTTGACCTTTGTGGACACTGGAACTGCCTGCAAATTAGTGGCAGGTGAATCGAATTCCAATAATGATTTAAGGAAAGGAATGGGTGCCGCACTGGGAGCCAGCCAATCGCGCCAACGATCTCGAGGCAAAAAAGTGGGCATACGGGAATGAATCTCTGCCAAAAAATCTACGGCGGGGCGGGTAATCAACGCGGCGCTTTCATGAACCTCGCCATTGGCATCCACCCATTGATCCCAAATACCGGCAAAGGCTAAGGTCGGATGAGATGGATCGGTAGATGAGATATAGAAGGGTTGCTTCGATGGGAAGGCGCCTAATTCCGTGGCCCATTCGTAGTATCCACTTGCTGGAATTAGGCATCTTCGGGATCGAAACGCGTTGCGAAAAGTGGGTTTGCTCTCCACGGTTTCGGTTCGGGCGTTGATCGCTTGAGATTGCGATTTGATAGCGGCCGTTGCATCTTTACTCCAAGGAGCTATCAACCCCCACGAAACGGTCACCAGCTCCCGAACTAGCTGGTGATGAAGGTCTTCCCTCTGGCGAATGATGTAAATGTCCTTAGTCGGTGCAATATTCCAATCGGCCGGGAGAATTGCCCCGGTTCGACCCCCGGTAATTTCAAATTCCTCGATGATTTCATCGGGCAATCTGGAGAGCGCATATCGACCACACATAAGCCCAGAGCGTACCTGCTGAAAAAACCTGAGCAATAGGCGCTGATGTAGGCTTTCAACTATGACAGAACTCTGGCCTGCTCCGTTTCGCGCAGACCAACCAGTTTCTGCAACCATCCAAATCCCCGGCTCAAAATCGGTAACGAATCGAGCTCTGATTTTGGCTGCCCTGGCCACCTCCGCCTCCCTCCTGCGAAAGCCACTTCACTCTCGCGATTCGGAGTTGATGATTGCCGGATTGAAAGCACTCGGAGTCTCTATCGAGAAGTTGGAGAACGGAGATCTAGCGGTCACTCCAGCCCAACTCTTTGGGCCTACCTCGATTGATGTTGGAAATGCCGGAACCGTCATGCGCTTCTTGCCCCCGGTGGCTGCGCTAGCTTCTGGAATCGTGCATTTCGATGGCGATCCACGCTCTCACGAACGGCCATTAGGACCTGTCATCGCGGCGCTAGAAGCCCTCGGTGTCACGATCGAACATGGCTCCCGATATTCATTACCATTGACCATCAATGGCGCCGGATCATTGCGCGGTGGCGTCGTAGAAGTGGATGCGACCTCTTCCAGTCAATTTATCTCAGCGCTCTTGCTCATCGGCCCAGCGACCAAAGAAGGAATCACCGTGCGTCATATCGGTGAGCACCTGCCTTCCATGCCGCATATTGAAATGACAATCCAGATGTTGCGCGACTTTGGAGCTCACGTCGACGTTTCAGACTTTGCGGCAACCGGAAAATATGAATGGCAAGTTCACCCCGGCGCATTGAACGGCGTAGATCTTGTAATCGAACCAGACCTCTCCAACGCAGCACCATTTATGGCAGCCGCGATGATTTGCGGTGGTCAGATACGAATTCAAGATTGGCCAACGAATACCACGCAGCCAGGAGATCAACTTCGAACTATCTTTTCCAAGATGGGCGCCGACATTTCCTTAGTTCCCAACAACTCCGGACACACGGATTTGCTGATCATAGGTGGAAGCGCGATTCACGGAATTGACATTGACCTACATGATGTTGGTGAACTAACTCCTTCTATTGCTGCAGTGTGTGCGCTCGCTGATTCGCCATCAACACTTCGCGGGATCGGACATTTGCGACTTCACGAAACTGACCGGTTGGCCGCCATTGCTGCGGAAATTAACGCCTTGGGCGGAGATGTCGAAGAAGAAGAATCTTCCCTCTACATAAGCCCAGAGCCATTGCACGCTGGAATTTTTCACACATACGATGACCACCGCTTGGCCACGGCCGGAGCGATGTTGGGCTTAGTCGTCGCTGGAATCCAGGTAGAAAATATTGCAACGACGAGAAAAACGCTGCCGGACTTTCCTGGTTCCTGGACTGAAATGCTCAATGGTCAATAAGCGAGATTTCGATGAAGACGATGTCCGTTCGCGGCCAGCGCGAAGTACTCGGCCACGAACAAAAGATCGTCCTGACTATTCACAGGCAACCCAAGCTTTGGTTATTGCAGTAGATAGAGGTCGCACTACCTGTGTTATCGATCAATCTTTGCTAGTCGTGACAGCCATGAAATCTCGAGAATTAGGAAAGAAATCAGTAGTTGTCGGCGATCGCGTTGGTGTGGTTGGAGATATTTCTGGCAGCGAAGGTTCCCTCGCCAGAATTGTGACGGTGCTGCCCCGTAAAAATGCATTGACCAGAACTATCGATGACAATCCCGGTGAAGAGCGCATCATTGTTGCCAACATTGATCAGATGGCTATCGTCATTGCTGCCGCAAATCCAGAGCCACGGCATGGTTTCGTAGATAGAGCCCTAGTAGTCGCTTTTGATCAAGGAATTAAACCGATCATTATTTTGACCAAACGAGATCT
>JBAXSZ010000054.1:0-9407 GCA_037130455.1 Actinomycetes bacterium
CTTGAAAACCGGCAAGGGAAACCTTCGAGGGTTCAAATCCCTCGCCCTCCGCCATAAAACTGTGAACTCGGTGAATGAGATTGAGTCCATGGCAATCATTGAGCATTCTTGCGCTTTTTAAGAAGGACTTTTAGGAACGATCTGCGAAGCAACTAAATACGGTTTATTTAACATGATGTATTCGGGGAAGTGTCTCGAGGGGAAAAAATGAGTACCGGAGAAACAAAAATCGTTGCCCAAAAAGAACTGATGTATCACGTATCTCACGATAAGGACTCCGTAGACCCCTTTCGCAACTCCTGTTTTGATCGAATTAATGAGTTGATGTCCAATTTCCAGCGCACAATAAGGGCTTCAAGTGTTTTCTTGCGAAATGAAGAGGACATGAAGCGGTACCTAGGGGGTCTTCCCAGGTCGTATTTGAATTTGGGATTAAATTCAAAAATTGGAGAAAACGAAGTAATCATTACTCAAGAGCGAATGGTTGGTGCTTGGGAATTTTGGAGAAATTCGCTAGAAGTCCGATCTAGATCGAGAGCATATTTTGGAAATTTGGAAAAGCAGATAAGGCGTTTTAGCCTTCACATTTCGATTTTCAATGCCATTGAAGAGTTTCTGCATTCAGATAAAAAATATCTCATTACCTTCGAAGATGATGAGTGGTTAGTTGACGATTTTGAAACCATAATCCAATACGTAATCGATTCGTTGCCTGAAAATTGGGATATTTTCAATTTTGTTGTTCCTGAAAATGACAAGCATTGGTTCAATGAGCGCTTAAAGATTGAAAGTACGATTTTAAGCGTCAGTTATCAGACATGGTCAGCTGCCTGTGTTATGCATTCGAGGGTCGGAGCACGTAAGGTTTTGTCACGATATCTATTCGAGTACAGTAATTTTGAAGTTGGTGACCCAAACGGAGATATCAACCTTGACAACCTAATTTATAATTACGAATTCTTTCCCCCATTTGATGTTGAAATGCTGTATTATAAGACAAGTTTTATGCCCGACAGATATCTTCAAAATTACACATTTCAACCCGATCAACCCCCCGTTGTTGATCAAAATGTTGAGGTTGTATCAACATGGCAATAAAAACTAATTTCTTTTTAAAATCGGAATGAATACGCCAATTACATTAATGACCAAGACGAGAAAATGTGCGGAGGATGCGAAGCATGTATGTGCCAGACGGTCCATTGGGTGGCTCGGAAATACTACTTGAAGGTTTAATCAAGACAACCAATGTTGATCTAGACAAGTTCAACATAATTTGCTCTATTTGCGACCCGGCACTTATCGACAAAACTAAGTTAAACATTTTGTGGATGCACGTTCATGTAGATCAAGATTCGGCAGCCGGAATCATTGCTCCTGAATTCATTAACAACATAGATGCAATAGTTTTTGTTTCTCACTGGCAATACCTTAATTTTCGAAACGTTTTCCCATTACCACTGGAGAAGTGTTACGTAATCCTAAATGCGATAAATGAATTCCCAAAAAGGGAAAGGCGTAAAAATGAAGTTGTGAAATTGATTTACACCTCCACCCCATGGCGAGGTCTAGATGTTTTATTGGATTCGTTTGAACTTTTAGATAGAGACGATACTGAACTTTATATTTATTCTTCCACTGCCATTTACGGCAAGGCTTTTTATGAAAGCAACGATCATCAATATGACCATCTTTACGAAAGAGCTCGAAATATGAAGGGGGTTAAGTACAGCGGATTTGTACCGAATCAAGTGATACGACAAGAACTAATGAGTTCCGATATTTTTGCCTACCCTTCAAATTGGGCTGAAACTTTTTGTTTAGCTATGGTTGAAGCCGCCGCTGCAGGCTGCAGGCTTGTGTTAACTGACTGGGGAGCTTTGCCGGAAATTGCCGGTGCTTTTGCCGCTTTCACCCCGATGCAATACGACACCACTAAACTCGCCCAGGAGTACTCAAAAGTCTTAAATCAGTCAATTGATGAAATATGGAGCGACGAAACTCAAGACCTACTCGATGAGCAAACGACCTACTTCAATAAGTATTTCACTTGGAATTATCGGCGGGCTCAATGGCAAATGTTATTTTCAAACCTGTTGAGCAAATCCAGCAGTTGAAAGACTGGTAGACCCCACAAAATTACGAGAACAAGTCTTTCAGGCTATCAATTTCTACGGCGAAACTACAGGATTGTGGTTGATTTCACGGAGTTACTAAGCACTACCCACTAGCGCAAGGGTCAACAAACTACGACACTTCTCCTATCTGCGTCCAGACCGCTTTGAACTGTCAAGATTTACTTCATCCGACTAGCGGTGTGTTTGGAATTAGGGTAAGAGGAGAGATAAGTGGCGACAGGAGTTTTTTCGAGCGGGCGAGCCAAAATCGCCGAACGGACGTTACGAACGGATCGTTGGTGGCTGCAGCCGGCGCTAACGGTTTTTGTTCTTCTTTCCTTCATTGTTTATGCCACATTTCGGGCCTTTGAAAATGCCCATTATTTTGCGGAGCCTTTGATTTCGCCGTTCTACTCGCCATGCCTTTCGGATGCTTGCGTTAAAGGTTCTTCGCTCTTAGGCCGACCTTTCGGAATCTTCCATGTCTTCGGTGCCACTTTTTCACCATCTTTATTCATTTTAATTTTCCCATTGGGCTTTCGAATGACTTGCTACTACTACCGAAAGGCTTATTACCGCGCCTTCTGGATGTCACCACCAGCATGTGCTGTAGCTGAACCTCATGCCAAATACACCGGCGAAACTCGTTCGCCATTGATTTTGCAAAATGCTCACCGATGGTTCTTTTATGCCGGCTTAGTTTTCAATGTGATCTTGTCGGTTGATGCCATTCTTGCTTTTAGAAATCCTGATAAACAATGGGGCCATATGAGCATCGGCACTTTAGTGCTTCTGGCTAACGCAACTTTCCTTTGGTTGTATTCCGCCTCATGTCATACCTGCCGCCATACAATCGGTGGTCGGTTGCGAAACTTTTCCAAGCATCCGGTCCGTTACAAGTTATGGACTTATGTTTCGATCTTGAATCACAAGCATCAGAACTTCGCTTGGGTTTCACTTTTTGGCGTTGCACTATGCGATCTTTACGTGCGCCAAGTTTCTGCTGGGTCCATTACCAACCTCTACTTCTTCTAAGGCAGAACAATGAGTAATTCACTAGAACGTTATAAGTACGACATTGTGGTTATTGGTGCTGGCGGAGCAGGGCTACGCGCTGCTGTTGAAGCGCGCGAAGCTGGACTAAGAGTTGCGATCATTTGCAAATCGCTATTTGGTAAAGCGCATACGGTTATGGCTGAAGGCGGTGTTGCTGCCTCTATGGGTAACGTCAATGACAGTGATAACTGGATGGTGCACTTTAGAGACACGATGCGAGGTGGAAAATTCCTCAATCACTACCGAATGGCGGAGTTGCACGCAAAAGAAGCTCCTGAGCGCGTTTGGGAGTTAGAAATGTGGGGTGCGCTCTTTGACCGCACCAAAGAAGGAAAAATTTCGCAGCGAAACTTCGGCGGTCACGAATACCCTCGACTAGCACACGTAGGTGACCGAACTGGTCTGGAACTCATTCGCACTATGCAACAACGTATCGTTGCCCTCCAACAAAAAGATGCTCGCGATCATGGAGATGCCGAAAGTTTCATCAAAGTTTTTGCAGAACTCACTGTCACCGATATTTTGAAGGATAACGGCAAGGTTTCTGGAGCCTACGGATATTGGCGCGAAAGTGGTAGGGAAGTTCTCTTTGAAGCACCAGCCGTAATTCTTGCAACTGGTGGTGTTGGCAAGACATTTAAGATCACTTCCAATTCTTGGGAAGGGACTGGCGATGGCCACGCACTTGCCTTGAAAGCCGGTGGGAATTTAGTGGATATGGAATTTTTGCAATTCCACCCAACTGGAATGGTCTGGCCTCCTTCAGTTCGCGGATTGTTGGTTACTGAATCGGTTCGTGGTGATGGTGGAGTACTTACCAACACTGATGGCATTCGCTTCATGTTTAATTACATTCCGGATGTATTTAAAGATAAGTATGCAGATAATGAAGCAGAGGCTGATCGTTGGTATACCGACCAAGCCAATAATCGTCGCCCACCAGAATTGCTTCCTAGGGATGAAGTTGCTCGCGCCATTAACTCTGAAGTTAAAGCCGGCCGTGGTACCGAGCACGGTGGCGTATTTCTAGACGTTTCTAAACGACTACCGGCAGATGTGATTAAGAAGAAGTTGCCATCTATGTGGCACCAATTTTATGAATTAGCTGGAGTAGACATTACGAAGGAAGCCATGGAGGTGGGTCCAACCTGCCATTACGTCATGGGTGGAGTTGAAGTAGATCCTGATTCTGCTGCAGCTGTAGGCGTTCCTGGTTTATTTGCCGCTGGTGAAGTCGCAGGCGGAATGCACGGTTCTAATCGCTTGGGTGGAAATTCACTTTCCGATCTTCTGGTGTTCGGCCGACGAGCCGGAATTGGCGCGGTTGAATATGTGAAAGGTGGCGCCGCTAACCCGGTTTCGGAAAATTCAATTCTCACTGCTCAAGAAAAAATTGAGAAACCGTTTAAGCAAGAGGGTGGCGAAAATCCATACGCCCTGCACCAAGAACTTCAAGAAGTTGCCCACAACTTAATCGGTATCATCCGAACAAAATCCGAAATTGAAGAAGCGATTGCAAAAATTGCCCAAATTCGACAGCGGGCCGCCAATGTCACTGTCGGAGGAGAGCGACTTTTCAATCCAGGTTTCCATTTGATCTTCGATTTGGACAACATGTTGTTGGTTGCCGAAAGCACTGCGAAATCTGCGCTCCTTCGCGAAGAATCTCGTGGAGGTCATACCCGTGACGATTTCCCAGGAATGAATGCCACGTGGCGCCAGGTAAACCACATCAGTAGTTTTGATGGCAACCAAGTAAATGTCAGACAACAAAGTTTGCCTAACATGCCAAAAGAACTCTTCGACTTATTCGATATTCACGAATTAGAGAAGTACATGACATCCGAAGAAATTGCGAAAGGTGGTTCCAACTAATGGCTCGTAAATTAAAGTTGCGAATTTGGCGAGGTAACTCCACCGACGGCGGTTTACAAGATGTTGTGGTTGATGCCAATGAAGGTGAAGTAGTGCTGGACGTCATTCACCGAGTCCAAGCCGATCAAATGAATGACTTGGCAGTTCGTTGGAACTGTAAGGCCGGTAAGTGCGGCTCTTGTTCCATGGAGATCAACGGAAAGCCACGTCTTGCTTGTATGACCCGGGTCGCCAGTTTTGAAGAAGATGAAACAATTACTTTGACGCCGCTTCGGGCATTTCCTGTGATTAAGGACTTAGTAACTGATGTCTCGTTTAACTACAAAAAAGCGATGGAAATTCCGGCTTACGAAGCACCGCCAGAATTGAAAGCTGGCGAAGCCCGTATGGCACAGGTTGATGTTGAGCGAAGCCAAGAATTTCGAAAATGTATTGAATGTTTCCTCTGCCAAGATACCTGCCACGTTATTCGTGATCACGAAGAAAATAAGAAATCCTTCGCTGGTCCGCGCTTTTTCATTCGGATTGCCGAACTAGATATGCACCCGCTGGATATGTTGCGAAATCGTAAGCAGAAAGCGCAAGAAGAGCACGGCCTTGGAATGTGCAACATTACAAAATGCTGTACCGAGGTCTGCCCGGAGCACATCCGAATCACCGACAACGCGATCATTCCTATGAAAGAGCGAGTTGTGGACGTTAAATACGATCCAGCTCGCTGGTTAGGCTCCAAAATCAGGAAGCGTGACGGTATCCTTTAAGGCATGAAATTACTTACCAGGTGGGGAATTCTTGCTCTAGCTGTATGGGTTGCGACTGCCTTGGTTCCAGGCATTACCGTGAATGGCGGCGCTTGGAAATTCCTCTGGGTTGCCTTGCTCTTTGGATTAATTAATAGCGTTTTAGGATCCATTTTGAAAGTCCTTGCGCTCCCGGCAGTTCTTTTAACTCTGGGGCTCTTCGCCTTCGTTATCAATGCCGCCATGTTGATGCTGACAGCGCGGTGGAGCAGCGCCTTAGATGTAAAGAATTTCTGGTCAGCGCTACTTGCCTCGCTTGTTATTAGTTTGGTCTCATCAGTTCTCAACAAAACCCTGGTCAAGCCACGATACAAGTAAGAAATGTCGGCGTAGTTGCCCTTGGCGGGGTAATTGGTTCCTTGCTGAGATGGGGACTATCAGTGGCGATTCCCGACCATGGCTTTCCGTGGGCGACTTTGTTGGTGAATTACCTAGGTTCCATCTTGTTGGCCTATCTATTGATTTACTCGACTAACCATCCAAGCCCTAGATGGTGGTGGCGACCGGCTCTAGGTTCTGGCTTCTGTGGCGGGTTCACAACTTATTCAGCCTTTGCAGTGAAGATCGATGATTATCTAAAGGCGAGTAATTATTCAGCAGCGCTTATTTACGCTTTCGCATCCATCGCTGGTTCTTACTTACTGATCTTTCTTACTTCTACATTTCTCAACAACCGAATGAGCACAAGGTGAGAGGTCTATACATCGCCCTGGGTGCCGGCATTGGTGCACCATCAAGATACATATTAGATTCATATGTAAAAAGGATTCATTCATCTTTGATTCCAGTCGAAACTTTACTCATTAATGTTTTGGGTTCCTTCGTGCTTGGAGTTGTTATAACCTCGCATGAAAATATCTCGCTGATATTTGGAACCGGGTTTGCTGGTGCTTTTACAACCTGGTCTACCTTTGCCATAGAAGCTCATAACCTCTTTGATAAGAAGCATTACAAAATGGCGTGGCTCTATTTAGCCTTGACACTCGTTCTAGGAATTAGTGCGGCGGCCATAGGAGCAGCTATTTAAAAAAGTTCGAGTTAACCTCGAAGTAAATTCGACATCCACACTTCTACTTCATCAGGATGGCTGGGAAGACTGCTACTTAATACTCTGCAACCAGTTTCTGTCACTACGACATCATCTTCGATGCGAACACCAATACCTCGGTACTCGATAGGGAAAAGTTCATCATCTGGGTGGATATAAATTCCAGGTTCAACCGTGAGAACCATTCCAGGTTTCAAAATCGCCTTCGGATACTGATCCTCGCGAGCATGGGCGCAATCGTGTACATCCATTCCCAACATATGGCCCGTTCCATGAACGGTCCATCGTCGGTGGAGTCCAGCATCTGGCTTCAACGATTCCTCGGCTGATATTGGCAAAACACCAAGTTCAGCTAATCCTTCCGCCAACACTTTTTGTGCAGCGTTATGAAAATCTCGAAAACTTGCACCAGGTTTTACCGCTGCTATTCCAGCACGCTGAGCTTCGTAAACCAATTTATAAATTGTTCGTTGCGCAGTCGAAAACTTTCCATTGACCGGAAGAGTTCTGGTGATATCTGCAGTGTAAAAAGATTCAACTTCAATACCAGCATCGATCAGAATCAAATCACCCGGCAATACATCGCCATCATTTTTAATCCAATGCAAAATGCAAGCATGTGAACCGGCGGCAGCAATCGTGTCGTATCCAATGTCATTACCTTCAAAACGGGCGCGACCAAAGAAAGCACCTTCGATTATGCGTTCGCCTTTAGGCACTTGAATTGCAGCTGGCAGAACCCTGACCATATCCGCAAAGCCTCGATTAGTGGCATCCACAGCTTTCTGCATTTCGGCAATTTCGAAATTATCCTTTATTAAGCGCATTTCTGAGACTGTAGTTAAGAATTCTGCTTCTTTCTTCTTTCTTTTCTCAATCAGCTTATCCAAGGATCGATCTTCACCACGAATGATTAACGCTTCTTTTTCGTCGGAAAGAAATTCAGAAACTGAATTAATATGCCGCACCGGGATGCCGTACCTAAGCTCAGTCTCTTCAACCGTCATTCGACGTCCAACCCAGAATTCTCCATGTTTAACATCGCGATAAAAATCGTCGGTATCGCGTGCAGATCGTGGGTGAACAAAAAGCAGCGCCTCGTGACCAGCGTCGTTGGGTTCCAAGATAAGAACTGAATCTGGTAGCGCATCACTTCCAGTTATGCCGGTGAAGTATGCAAAAGCAGTATGTGGTCTAAACCGGTAGTCAGTGTCATTGCTTCTAACTTTTGCACTGCCAGCAGGCAAGATCAGACGAATTCCAGGATATTTCTCCGACAAAACCTTTCGACGTGTTTCGCAGAAAGGAATTACCGATGATGGTGTAATTCCCTCGAGAGGTGAAGGTGCCCAACCTGTTTTCATGAACTCGGCAATCAGTTGCGGAGTTGGAAGGTCGTGGGTTCGGGTGCCAGATTTTTCATTCATGTCTGCAGGTTACCTTGAGGATGTATTTATAGGCGAGCAAAAAAAGATCTTTAGTGGAGTAACTTTAAGAAAATTCGTCTGGGTTATTGATCCACCTGTTGCGCGCCTCAACCCGGCCAGAAACTCCAAGGATTTCGTAAATTTGGATTGTCTCTTGGCGGATAGTGGATTCGCTAAAACCCAACAAGTTAGCAATTTGCGAGTTTGTTTTGTTTTGGGAGATGAGATTGAGAACTTGTTTCTTCCGTGGTCCTAAAGTTCGGCTCTTCGAAACATCTGGCACTCCGCTCCTTGGCGCACTAATTGCATAATTAGGATTTCGATAAAGAACAAAGGAGACCAACTTTGCAACTGTAAGTAAGTAAGCCTCAAGTTGTGGTTCAGGTGCAATTTCACGACTCGAAAAGAAACCAATAGTTCCAACTGGAGAGGTAAATTTCACGAGCGGCACTGAAATGAAAGTTTTAGCTTCGTCTAAATGGGGAAAACTTTCCCAGTTGGGATAATTCTTTTTCCAACTATTTATTCCAGTCAGCCAGACAACTTTATTTTGCTTAACCGAATCAGTAATGGGAAATTTTGAGGAGAGCGGCAATTCTGTCCAGTCGGCTAATTCTGGATCGCTAATTCCAAATGAAGAAACTTTCTTAAGGGTTGCCGATGCGGTGACCTCATGAAAAACCACGGAGACGACATCTAGGCGAGAGAGCGTCTTTATTGTTAACAACCGGGAGATTGTGAACGGGGAAGTTTCGGGGTCGGAGAGATCGGTGATGAGCTCATTGATCTGTTGAACGAACATAACCCTCCCGCCCTAGTCTTCTTCTCAATTGACCGATTAGACTCGGACAAAGTGGACTTGCCCGCTGGTATTTCTCCACCGTGGGCTCAGTTTTCCCAAATTCATTGGAATTACTCACCAAATACTAGCAAATGTTTAACCAGTCAATAAAAACATTTGACCGGTCTTTTCGCGACTTCATTGGGCCAGAGACGGCAGTATTCGCCACATAACTGCATGCAATGGCTTCATGCACGTTTATCTCGAAGGAATGGGGAAAGATGACTACAGAAAAACGCAGTC
>JBAXSZ010000055.1:0-9250 GCA_037130455.1 Actinomycetes bacterium
ACTTCGCGAGCGTCAAAGAGTTCATTGAGGTCGGTAGTTTTTGAAATTATTTTTGAGCGCAGCTCTTGAGCCAGGAGCGGTTCAGCGACAAAAGTACCTTGACCATGTTTGATGGTGACCATGCCTTGGGCTTGCAAGATATGGAGCGCTTCTCGAAGACTAGGTCTACTCACCTCTAATTGTTGGGCAAGGGTTCGCTCAGATGGCAAGGCCGAACCAGGAACGAGCCCACGATTTTCAATCATCTCCAATAACTGATTGGCAATCCGGGTAACGCGCTGGCTTCCTTGCGGCATCATGATGGTCACGGGGTTAGCCTTTCACAGCTCCGGCGGTTAGGCCTGCCACAAATGAGCGTTGCATGAAGACGTACATGATTACCAATGGCATCGAAGCGACCAAAATAGCGGTGAAGAGCATACTGAAACTGGTTGCGTATTCGCCTCGGAAATCGATGAGCGTTAATGGCAAAGTCTTCTTATCTGCCTGAGTGATCAGCATTAAAGGGTAAAGCAAATCATTCCAGCAGATCACGAATAAGAAGATTCCAGTCGCGCCCATAGCTGGTCTAGATAGTGGCAAGGCGATAGAACGATAAATGCGCCACGTAGAGGCACCATCAATGCCAGCGACCTCGAACATCTCTTTCTGGATATTCCGGAAAAAAGTTGTGAGGATAAAAATCGAAATCGGCAAAGTGACCGCCACATTCACCATGATTAGTCCGATTAACGAATTTGTGAGATGCAGCTTGGTAAAGAGAATATAGATGGGAATTATGTTTACTTGTCCAGGAATTGCAAGACCCAAGGAGAAGAGTAGAAAAAGCACCTTCCCAGTAACATTGATCATTCGGGAAATGCCATAGGCGGCCATACTGGCTAGGGTCAGAGTAATTGCGACCGAACAAGTCGTGACAATCAAACTATTTCGGAATGGAACAAAGACATTGCCTTCATGGATTAATCTGGAAAAGTTGGAAAGGCTCCAGTGTTTTGGCCAAGCCAATGGTTCAGTGTAGATTTCTAGATCTTTCTTGAATGCGCCTAGTACCACAATGGAAGTCGGAACAATGATGGCAAGGGCGAAAGAGAATAATGCGAAGCGTCGGGCAAAGTTATAGAACATTATTTTTCACCTGTGTTAATTCTCAGAACTCGTCGCTGGAGCCAAGTGATAACCAGAACAACCACCACTAGCAAAATTGATTCAGCCGAGGCATATCCGAAGCGGAAGCTTGAAAAGGCGGTGTTGTAAATCAAAGTCACCAGAATGTTGGACGAATTCTGTGGGCCACCTTGGGTCATGGAATAGATGAGGTCAAACGCTCGGAAAGATTGAATGGTTGTATATGCCACTACCACTGCCGTTGTTGGCATCGCCATTGGCCACGTCACGCTCTTAAATTGCTGCCATCTGCTGGCACCATCTACTTCAGCTGCTTCATAAAGTTCCGCCGGAATCTGTTGCAACCCGGCAATATAGATAACCATCATCTGTCCGGTGTGAAACCACACCTGAGAAAAAGCAATGGCATAAAGCGAAGTTTTCTCGCTTCCCAGCCAATTGAGGGCGAAAGAGTTGAGTCCGACCTTTTTAAAGATTGCATTAACAAAACCAAAATTCGGATCATAAAGAAATGTCCAAATTAAGCCCACAGAGACAGATGAGAGAATGGTGGGAAAGAAATAAAGTGTTCGCAACGCGATGTTGGTCTTTGTGTTCTTTACTAGGAAAGTTGCAAAGAAGAGTGAGGCAGCAGTCTGGAAGATAACCACAAAAAAGGTGAACTTAAAACTATTTCCGACCACCTTATGTAGCAGATCATCGTTGTTTGTCATGTTGACAAAGTTATGCAATCCAACAAATTTGGCTTTGGTTACCCCATCCCAACGTTGAAGCGCATAGGCCAGGTTAGAAAGCGCTGGATAAAGATAAAGGAAAGCATAAATAGTTAGGGCTGGTAGAACCATCAGCACGAGGATTTTGTTTTCTACCAACCTCGCCCCATTGGGTTTGGATTTATTAGAACGCCCAAACCGAGCCTTGCCGCTTTTAGCGGCAAGGCCGGTCTGATTATTGATTGCGGCGCTAATCAGCCACTCAACCCTTGCTTGATGGTCTTTGAAGTGTCTGCCAGTGTCTTGGTGACATCAGCACCACCAGCGATGGCGATCAACGCATCTTCTAGTGGGTTACGAACGGTACCGACGTTGTTGAATATGAATCGTGGTGCAAGCATCAAGTTCTTGCCCATGATGTCAGAAGTATTCGACAAATCAATATTTGAAGAATAATCAACGTTGACGATACTGACGTGCTGAGAAGTTCCGACTGCATATTCCTGTGCGATTGGTGCTTGTGCCAAGAATGAAATAAAGGCACGAGCGATATTTTGGTCACGGGAGGTTGCTTTTGGATTAACGCTCAGGATAAAGGTGTCATTGAAGATACCTTGGTAAGTTGGCTTGGTATCTACTGCGATAAATGACATCAACTTCATCTTTCCCTTCATTGCTGGGTTTAGACCAACAACGGTTGAAATAGAGAAGGTACCTGTTGGGTAGATTGCAGCTTTACCATTGGCAAAGTCAGCGGCTGCAGAAGTATCTGTATAGCCAGTGACATTTGGTGGGAAACAGCCAGCATCAGCCATGGCCTTGTATTGCTTAGCAACCCCAGTAAACCAATCAGAAGTGAGATCGGCCTTTCCGGTATCAATCGCTTGAAGGCGACTGGTCAATGTTGCTAAGTCAGGAGCGGAGTTCATCAAGAATGAGTTCATGATTTGACCAGCGTTTCCGCGGGTGGCACCTGGATATGCGAAAGGAATGTAGCCAGCAGCCTTTGCCTTCTTGCAGAAAGCTAGAACATCGGACCAACTTGAAGGAACATCCCAATTGTTCTTGGCGAAAATATCGGTGTTGTACAGCGGGTCATTAAATAGGAATTGGTAGGGAATTCCGTAGACCTTGCCATTGACTGTGGCTGGTGCCAGAGCTGAGGCAACAACGTTCTGCTTAACGTAACGCTCGCTGGAGATATCGCGAAGAAGTCCGCCGTCATAGAATTGCTGGAATTGACCACCGCGGCTGGTTACGAAAACCGCTGCCTTTGGATCAGCCTTAATCTTTGCAAAGGCCAAGTTGGTGTAGTCAGCAGAGTTGCTAATAACTTGGGTGATGTGAGCGCCTGGATTTGCTGCTTCAAATTTTGAAATGATGCTAGCAAAAACGGCCTTATCTTCTGGACGCCAGTGATAAAACTCAATCGTTCCGGCAGGTGAAGTCATAGCAGCAGCGGGCTTTACGCGAGATGAACCCACGAATACTTTTGCCCACTTTAACTTGCCATTGGCATCTGGTTGGCAAACCAAGTCGGTAGTTTTAATACCAGTACTTAGTCCTTGGACGGTACAGGACTTACCAAACGTTGGTGAATCTGCGCGAGCGATTGGAGCGAGAACAACGGCAGCAACTGCTGCGGTCACCAATCCAATCCGCATGAAACCAACGGGTCTTACGCCATTGATCATTCTTTTCATAGTGTGATCCTTGCATTTCGTAGGGGTGAGGTTTGGTTACCATTCATTGAGGGGTATCCCCAACAACTTCGCCATTCGACGGATACCCGGTCTTACATCAACCCAAGAAATAACGAGGTGATGTGGGTATCCACCAGTGATAATGGCGTTTACAAGTGCGGCAGCGTCTGGTTCTGTCACGACCGTCGCTGTATTTCCTTGGAACTGGTTAGGAGCAGCGATGGATTCTCCACGGCTCATAACAATGCGTAGACCCGTTTTGTTCGCTGGATCTACATCCCGATCAATTCGGAACAGGGTTACTGCTCCGGTTTTAAGCGGAAAATTACCGGCAACTCCCAATTTGCGATTGCAATGAATTGATTGAGTTGCATTGCTGGGGTCGGCTGCCAATTTTGTTGCCGCCGAACCACAATGCCACAACCGAACAAGTCCGGCGCTGGCATCTAGATCGACGATATCTACCAAATAGTTCTGATCGCTACCGAGCGCTTCGCAGACCAACATTGTGACCGCACCTAACACATCGCGCTCACAGGTGGTGACTACGCCCCGGTCTGAAAGTCTTCCCAAAGAAGAGCAGATACAAGCGCCCATGTCAGTTGGGAATTCTGGCCAACACCGGATAGCGATCGCATCTAATGCAGCTTCTGATCGCCAATCATCCAAGGCAACTTCTACCCCAGAAACTTTTTTGGCTTCTTCAACATTAACCTCAGATAGTGATGGTTGCGCCGCTACGGCACTGGCGTAAGCAAGATCGCTGCGCTCGGGAGAAACTTTGGAAATTCGCGCGAAGGCCTCATCCATATTCATTTGTTCAACCGTGAGCCCGAAGAGATTTTGCAATTGATCGCTGTCGTAAACACATGGCGAAAATCCACCTGGCGCTTCTCCCACGGATCCAATTTTTCGTTGAGCTAATTTTTCCAAGGCTTGAATGACATCCACTTCGGCGGCCAGTTCACCATTTTTCATCGCAAGAGCAGATACGGGAGGAAGTTCGCCGCGAAGGGCATTGGTGAGTAAATCCCGCACTTCTTTTTCGTCGGCGTTGCCGTGAATATGGCGCAAAGTTTGACCAACGTTGAGCAGGGCATGCGCGGCTAGATTGACGCCACACATTGAATTTAACTTCAAACGCTCGCCGACTTCGCCGGGCTCGCGCATTGACCAACCTAAGATTGGGCCTGGAACATTTCCCAGCAAGGCAACCGCTGGAGATGCATCAGAAAAAGATGCCATGAAGAGAATATGGAGATCTGCCTCAGGAAGATTGACTGCGGCGACATCTTCTGGAGTCATAACTAACTCTGCTGGTCCGACCACTTGCGCACCTAAATCAGCAAGAAGTTTGCGTGCGCTATCGAAATTTGCCTGTGCCCACCCTAAATCAAAGGTGGGTCTAGCTAATGCAACCAGTGCGACGCGCGTCATTGAACTCCCAGTGGTAAGACCTCTTGGCAGAGAGTGCCACCGAAAGGGCGGGTTCGTCAACGAATCTAGGGAACTTTTTTATAACAATAATTGGGATTAATGACGTAGTAAGGCTGGGCGCTTTCGTTCGTGGACGACTTGGATCGGCCAGTTGTCCTCAATGGTCAATATTTCAAAGCCCGAATCGGTCACGATTAAGGTGTCTTCCACCTTCCAGCCAGCCGCGGTTGGATTCCAAGCGATCACATTGCCGGGTCTGATGGGGGTGGAATTCTGGGGCGTTGCCGGGAAGTCTCGAGGTAAATAGCCCGTCGAGCCCCCCTGATGGTGGAAATGCCATTCGTTGGCGTCGAAACCTTGATCCTCATACGAGCTAACTGCCTCGATGAGCGCTTCGCCAAAGGTATTTCCCACCGTCGTCTGATCCAAAAACGCCGCCTCAACTTCCAGGAGCCGTTGATATTGATTGACTTCAGTATCGGAGAGCTCCCCAAAAGTCACAATTCTGGTGGCGCTAGCGATAAGTCCTTTTCTTCTAGCGCAGATAGAGGCCACCGCCCGATTTCCAATTGGTGAAATAGTCGGAAGGGCATGTCGAAATTGGGGTGCTCGATCCTGGCCAGCGACAAGTAGGACCACTGGTTCCAAGTTACGAGCCCAGAGTTGTCCGGCAATCGCACCAGCAACCTCAACTTCGCTCTCTCGGCCGGTAAGAGTTCGCAACGCTTCATACATTGCTTGGGCAGAATCGGTCGATATGGAACGTAGTCGCTCTACTTCCTCATCATTGAGCGCTCGCCGAAGATTCTCTATTTCTGGCCCAACATTGAGGCAATCTGAGTCAGGTGCGTCTACTCCGACATGGGCGCCGTGCGGCAATTGAGCTTCACGGCTCTGCCACCAAGGAACCGCAATTACTCTGCCAATCTCGTTTAACTCTTCGGCGACTAATCGGGGCGCTTCAATCACATTTGTAACTATCGTGACACCCTCTCTAGTTACCACTACATCTAGGCAAGAGAGCTCAACCGTTGTTGGAATATTTGCGCGACCACCAATAGCCCAACCGACGTTTGCTTGTCTGCGAAGAACTATTGCATCGAGTTTCTTCTCGTCGAGTAATCGGCAGATACGAGCATATTTCTCAGACTGTTCGCTATTCACTCTTCCATCTTAGTTTTTAAAACGCCTACTTAATAGAAGAATCATTGATTAATATTGGGCTATCGGGGTGTGGCGCAGATTGGTAGCGCGCGCCGTTCGGGACGGCGAGGTCGTGGGTTCAAATCCCGTCACCCCGACCATTCTTTCACTTTATTGCACCCGTTCCGTTGTAACTTGAGTAACGAATCCAATCCACATACATCTTTGTCGAAGTGAGATTGGGGTCCAAATAGGATTGATTTATCGCGACATTGAGAATCAAAAAGAATGGTTGATCAAAAGGCCAAACGCCACCAGTTTGGGCAGTGATGTTGGCCTTGGTGTTGTTAGCAAACGCGACTCCATCAAAGGTAAACGTAATTCCGGAGGGCGTCCATAGCATCCCATACGTGTGAAAATCTGCCGTTAGATCAAAGTTATTTGGGGTGTATCCGGTGTATCCGGCACCACCTTTCCAATCAGAAAAGGTTCCAGGATCATTTCCATGAATGGTTCCTTGTGAAGTTGTGGTGCTGCCACCCAAAACTTCTGCGATATCGATTTCACCACTGTTGGGCCAGCTTACTTTTCCAAAATTCGAGCCAGCAGGTGGAACAGGCGGCATATAATTCGATCCCAGCATCCAAAACGCTGGCCAAGGTCCACGTCCGGTTGGCATTTTGATCCGAGCTTCAATTTTTCCATATTGAAAATTAATTTTATTTTGGGTCCATAATCGAGAACTTGTCCACGTTCCATTGCTCTTCTGGGAGGTAATTACCAAGTTTCCATTTCCATCTTGGGCTGCGGCATCAGCAGTATTAATTTCAATTTCGCCCGTGCCGTATCGGTATAAACCAATGGAACTACCGTCGCCGATAAGTGGCGTCCAATACTGCGAATCTGGCTTGGTTCCCGCCGCGTCGTTGAATTCTTGACTCCATAATACCGCCGAGGGAATCGCGGTTGGGGAAGGAGACGGTGAAGCAGTTGGAGTTGGGGATGGGGTTACTCCAGAAGAAATGATGTGAAGGTCAACAATATCCATGGACTGTGAAATCTGCGCCATTGCGCCAATTCTTAACCCGAACTGTCCGTAGATGGCACCGTTGGCAGCATTTAAAGTATCAATCCCAGTTGGTGGCGTAGCTGAAGGTTCTGCTGTGGCCGAAGTGTTGGTCAACGTGAAACTGACATTGCCTTGACTATCGGTGATACCCGGAATTAGCGCCCCATCATTTGCGCCAGTTGTATTTGTGATGATGTAGGAACCGGAAGTGAAGGTTGCGGTACTTCCGCCATAGCCTTTGTTGGCTTGAAGCCACACTTGCTGACCAACCATTGGTGCCCCCTGCGCATTTGTAACTTTCCAGACCAAAGTGAAGGTAGAAGATTGCAGCACATATGCATCTTTATATCCCAGTCCAGTTCCGTAAAACTGTGCCCAATCTTTCGATGCCGAAGTCTTATCAACTAAACCTAATAAGCCAGTTGAACCAGAGAGCAAAACCGAGCGCGGTAGACCGGTCCCAACGATCGTTGGTGTCGGTGTCGGTGTCGGTGTCGGAGTTGGTGTCGGTGTCGGAGTCGGAGTTGGTGTCGGAGTCGGAGTCGGAGTCGGAGTCGGAGTTGGTGTCGGAGTTGGTGTTGGTGTCGGAGTTGGTGTCGGAGTTGGTGTTGGTGTTGGTGTTGGTGTTGGAGTTGGAGTTGGAGTTGGTGTTGGTGTCGGAGTTGGTGTTGGTGTTGGTGTTGGAGTTGGAGTTGGTGTTGGTGTTGGTGTTGGAGTTGGAGTTGGTGTTGGTGTCGGAGTTGGTGTCGGAGTCGGAGTTGGTGTCGGTGTCCGAGTAGGACGTGGTGTTGGTATTCGGGAAAACACCGGAGTGGGAATTGCAACAGGTGTCCGCTTTGGAATTGGGGTACGTGTTGAAGACGGTCTTGGTGTGGCCGTGCTACTTGGCAATGCAACTGGCGTTGGAGTCGGCTTAACAGAAGGCGTTGGCGTTGGTGTGCTTAACTTTGGAGCAATATATAAGGTCCAATTCAGACGACCATTTTTTTTCGTACATAAAAATTTCTTCTTTAGAGAAATCGTTGTGGATCCCAATTTCTTGCAAACTGTTCCGTTAATAGATGGAGTTGCACCGAACACAGGTTGAAAGCTGAAGGAGAAAACTACGAGCAAAAGTAGCGTTACCGTCCTTTTGCTGAGCATTTAGTAATGATAGCGCTTTCATAGGCAGATTCCTCTACCGATTAAAGGGAATTTAGACATCTTGTATAGTCGCCACATAACATTGTCTTGAGAGATAGGTTCAACTTGATCCCAGATGTCCGTTCTTTAAAGGTAAATACCTTTGAGCAGGGTGAGCCCACTCTTTTTTCGATAGTTCGAAATGAGATAGCACTTCTTCCGGAGTTCATCGGCCACTATCGTAATTTGGGAATAAATCAATTTATTTTTTATGATGATCATTCCAAGGACGGCACCCTGGAATATCTTCTCGATCAAGAAAATACTTCAGTTCTAACATCAGACACTAATTTCGGTGAAGTGGTAGGTCGATACAACAACGGAACTGATATGAGATTCGTCCATTGGTTGAAGGCGAATATTCCAGTGAAATTTGTGCCTGAAGGTTGGGTTTTAGTCGCGGATGCTGACGAGTTCTTGGTATTACCGAAAGAGTTTCCATCCTTGCTGGAGTGCATTCGACATTTGGAGATTCAAAGAATTTCTCATATGACCGCAGCCATGGTTGAGCTTTATCCATTAACGCTTTCCCAACGAAATTCTCCGGTTGGCAATAGCGAAATTAGCCAAGCGATTTTCTTTGATCAAGGTCCGTATCATGAGTTCGAAGATGGAAGTTATGAACCTGCGATTAAATTTGAACGAGGGATAATTTCTCGACTCTTACTCCAGCTTAATTCGCAATACCCAGAATTGGTTGAATCGATTCTGAGTGAATACGGCGTGGGCTTGAACGCTCCCAAGTCATGGAAGGTCCCGTTAATCAATAATGGGGCAGGGGCGCGGCACCTGCATGATCATGCCATTTATGAAGTGCCAAATTTGGATATCTCAGGCGCCCTTCTTCACTATAAATTCACTTCAAACTTGGATGA
>JBAXSZ010000056.1:0-9011 GCA_037130455.1 Actinomycetes bacterium
GAGTTGGAGTGGGAGTTGGAGTGGGAGTTGGAGTGGGGGTTGGAGTTGGTGTGGGAGTTGGTGTGGGAGTTGGAGTTGGTGTCGGAGTTGGTGTGGAAAGTACAACTCCGCCCGAAATCGTTATGTTAACTGGATTTGAAGCAAATCCGCTTGCAATCACTCGCAAGGATGATTCGCCATTTTGAACTCCCAAAGGCAGATTAAATCTAAGTGATCCTGGAGAATTGGGCGCCATTGAATAAGACGAGATACTGAAAGTTCGTCCAAATCTAACTTCACCCGTAACATTATTTGTAATCTGGACCAACGGATAATTGCTATTTGGATTCCAATCGTCACCATAGGCGGCACCTGAAGTTAATCCGCTCAACTGCGTACCAGAAAGCGAATATGTAGAACCCACATCAAGAGACGAATCTACTTTTGAAATCGTAGGCAGCCACGATGGATTTGGATTACTCGTCGGTGTATAGACATAAACAGCAGATTTATTGGCCCTGTCGGTCAGCATGACTTGTCCATTGGGAAGCACGATCATTCCCCCGCAAAAAGCTGGAGCATTTTCCCAGTCTGAATGTGCTGGGTTAGCTATCTGCTTGATGCTTGAACCATCGAAAATGAACATATGCGTTGGGCCAATTGAGTGGCCAACGTTATCTACCGGACTCAATTCCATAAGCACGTTGCCATCAGGTAATATGGCACTTGGGGCATCGTCGCCCGCGTAAGTAATACCATCTATGGTCGGCATCGTTGGCCCAGCCGTCCAAGAGTTTGACATCGGATCGTAAATCGCAGTGTTTGAGTTTGAGCCTTCCGCAAATACTTTTCCATTTGGCATAAGAATTGAAGGACCGATTTCGGCAATCGGGCCCTTGTCCGCAGTCAGCGGATTTAGCAAAGTAAATGGAAGTGGCCCCGTTGGACTCCATTTTTGAGTGGAAGGATTATAAATATCTGCACTTTTATCATTTGAGGCAAACTTTGTTGAAATTGCGAGAACATTATTATTTGGCAAGGCAACAAAACCAGCCTCGGGATTCGCACCTTGACGATTCTCTCCGGACACAACGCTCCAGGTACCTTTTTCGGCATTAAATAGTGCAATGGATTTTTGGTTTTCTGAACCTCTATCCCCATTGCCCGATGGGCCAAACATAAAAGTTCCATCTGCAAGCATCACTGAAGGAGCATCAGCAACGGAAGAGAACTGACCTTGGCCATTATTTGGGGGTGCAACCATTGTCCAGGTGTTAGCAACAGGATCGAATATTGCCCCTATATTCTCACCTACCCATGTTGAAGTTCCATTCATATCGCCGCCCTCTATGATCAATCGACCATCGGGCAGAACACCTGATGCTTTATTTGCAGGTTGGTAATTGTCCGGTGTTGATGCCACTTGGCTCCATGTACCGTCTAAATAATTGCCATGGAGATCTGGTTGCAACTTCCACCAAATAGAACTGCCGGCACCCTTTTCTCCATTGTCGTTGAAAAGCACCGAACCATCAGTGAGAAGTACCATGTGGCCAGCCCTAACTAGCGGCACATTGGGCAATTTTTCCCATGGGTTATTCGCTGTATCTTCGACAAATTGAACATCGAGAAAATTACTCCATGCCCCGTTTGGAGCCCAAATATGCCATCGGACTTTTGTTCCAACGGGTAAATCAACCGTCACATAAGGTTGTCCAAAATTAGCACCCTTCTGGTTACATAGTGCCGACTTATTCCTTCCATCGGCCGCCGAAACGACAACCCATACTCCATTTTCAAGTGCCTGTAATTCTGCGCCGGCGCCATTAGCATCACAGCCGCTGCGTTGAAAAGTTTGTGAAGTTGCAGTTGAACTTGCGATATTTGAGAAGGTAAATGAGCTAACTAAAACTATACAAAGTCCGATTGTTTTGACACGATGCATGTAAATCTACCTCTCCGCAGATTTCATCTCATGGAAGATGAAGGATCAAATTGAATAACTTCCAAGAGCGCGCAAATATATTTTCTGATGTCGCGCCAGTATGGGGGCATAACCTCACATTTTGAGTGATTTTTTTGAATTCTTTAATTATTTTTTCCAATGCAAGACATACAAATAGTATGGAAATATTGAGTTTCGGGAGTTTTAGATTTTTTTTGAGATAACCAGAGGGGCACGATGGCTTAATCCCAAAAATCTTCTTCACCAACTTCCCTTTCACGCAGGTTGAAAGGGTTAAGAAAATACTTCCTTGCAGCGGCCGACCCAGATTCTGTCTTCGGAATAAAAAATTTCAGAAGTTCCCCGCCAGACTAATTCAGTAATGATAGTCAACACTTTTCCATTGGAAAGCATGGTGAATCCAGCCACTTGCTTGGCGAATGTCTTAGTTTTATCTGTTCGTCAAAATCCTTAACCAGCTAGCTCAACATCGACTCGTTGCAAGCGTGGTCGGCCTGGCATTCGCTTTGCCAGTACCGGCACTCCATCGTCAAAGAGTTCCCCACCCCATACGCCACATGGTTCTTGGCGAGAGAGAGCGCCCTCTAAACATTGAAGGCGAACTGGGCACTCACCGCAGAGCGACTTCGCAAAAGCGATCATGGCTGGAGTTTCGGCGAAAAATGTTTCCGGGTCTACGGAATGGCAAGGCAAATTAAGCCCAGTGCCATTTCGTGAGTCTGATGTATCCGATGGTGCAGTCACAGCAGACAGCCCGATCTTTGCATCCGGGCCTTGGGCCCATCCTGGTACCAGCAGTTCGCTGAAGAGAACGGTCATTGTTCTCACCTCCATTTATCTCTTGTGGTTCTTTCTTTGGTTATTTGGTTTCGAGTGGGAAAATAAAAAAGACCGCTAAATCCTTTTATGGATTTGCGGCCTCTTGGCTGTTCTATCGGGTTATCCGATATATCTCCAAGATCCGCGGTTTCCATACTTTGCAAAATTTGTGTAGTTGGCGTAATTGGCTGTGGCCGCAAAATTCAATGATGCGACTGAGCCTTGCCAGGTATGGGTTTGAGGGTTTGACTGTGCGACAACGCCTGAAACAATTGCAGCGCGATGCGTAGAAGTAGCGTTAATCATTGAGAATTGCTTCATTTTGCTACCCCTTTCAGATCGCCGTAATGAATCTATTTACCGCCATTTAACGGTAAGTGAGTAGGGTAAAGGAAACGAGGGAAAAAATGCAAACCAATAAATTACAGGACCTGCAAGAAGGGGCTTGGGGTTCCCGAATACGAAAGATGTACCTGACTTTTTGCTCGCGTTAATCCCACATAGAAAAGGCGTCGCTCCTCATTGACGTCATTACCCATCGGTAGGAATCCTTCACTGACGCCGACCAAGAAGACTTGATCCCACTCCAGCCCTTTCGCTGAATGCAACGTTGCGAGCATGACACCAGGCAATGTGGGTGGGTTATTTTGTTCAGCCCGATCTTCTAATTCTCGAAGAAAAGTTCGCAAGCTGACCGCGCCATTGTTCTGTAATTCTCTGCCTAAACGCAGGAACGCGTGAACATAATCGGCCTCACCAAATGGGCGAAGAACCGAAGAAAGATCTGAATACCAATCTCCACCTTCAGTAGGAAGAACGGAAGCGCTTCGAATCACTCGCATAGCGTCGCGTACATCCACTCGTTCGAAAAAACGTTCCGATGATTTTATTTGAGTTGCTATTTTTCTTCGGCGCAATTCCTGTTCGAAAGGCGCCAACTGTGCGTTGGTTCGGGCCAAGATTGCAATCTCTAGATGGCCAGATAAATCCAGATCGTCCAGATCGTCCAGATCGTCCAGATCGCCGAAAGATTTGGAACCAGCGATAAGAGCTTCAATGCGATCTACGACGCTACTGACTTCTGAATCACTGTTTTCATACCCATGAGTGGCTGGAACGACGCCGTGGTCATTGACTGATGACAGTTCAAATCCACTTTCATGGTGCAGGTTTCCCTGTCGCAGCACAGCATTGGCTGAAGTAATAATTTCAGGAGTGGAACGGTATCCCCGAGTCAGTCGAATCACTTTGGCTTCGGGAAATCGCTTTGGAAAAGTTAATAGGTAGGAAGAAGAAGCGCCGGCAAAAGAGTAAATGGTTTGTGCCGCATCCCCCACCACGCAGAGATCATCTCGGTTGCCCAACCATAAATTGAGAAGCCGTTGCTGAAGTGGTGAAACATCCTGATACTCGTCCACTGTAAAATATCGAAATTGATCTCGGATGCGATCTCGGACATCGCGATCTTCTTCCAGCATGCCCACCGTCAATAGCAGTACATCTTCGAAGTCAATCGTTCGTTCTTGCCGCTTTAACGTCTCATAAGCTTGATAGACCTTCGAAACATCCTCTAACGCCGCTTTATTGGCTTTGTTATTGGGAAATCGAATTGTTCTTCCCGCACCTAACGCGTTTTCAACATATTCATCTGGTGGAATTTCTAGCGACTTCGCCCATTCAATTTCACCAGCAATATCGCGAAGGACTGCGGCCTGTGGCGCCAACGGTACATCTGCTCGGCCAATGGCTTCGCCAATAAATCCTGATTTCATAGTCAACAACGACGGAAAAGAACCGCCAAGTGAGTACGGCCAGAAATACATCAGCTGTTTTAACGCAGCCGAGTGGAAGGTCCGCGCGGAAGCATTGGGAATACCCAACGCTCGAAGCCTTGCCCGCATTTCTCCAGCGGCCCGTGCCGTAAAGGTCAGCGCCAAAGTGTGCGAAGCATCAGTGATGCCACTGCCCACTGCATAGGCGATTCGATGTGTGACGACGCGAGTTTTACCAGTTCCCGCTCCCGCAATAACGCAGACCGGACCGCGGATGGATTTCACGACCTCTTGCTGGTCGGGGTCTAACCCTTCAAGAATTGCATCTAGATCTAGCGCCACTTCACGAACGCCAAACTTCCCCACCTGAGAGATCGCGTTTGGCATTAACTCCGTACCACGCTTCAATCATCTGACGGGCAACGCTGATCCGCGGAGGCAAGAGCAAAGTTTTATTGTGAACTGCATGTCGCAATTCATCGCGCGTAAGCCACTGAATTTCTTCAATCTCTTGTCCATCTGGACGGGCATGGTCAGGTTCCTCGGTGACCGCTTCGAAAGCGATCATTAAGGATGCTGGAAATGGCCACGGTTGCGAACCAAGATAACGAATTTCAGTGACGTGTATTCCGGCTTCTTCTTGAACCTCACGGATTACGCATTGCTCGAAGGATTCACCCGGCTCCACAAAACCAGCGAAGGTGGAAAAGCGCATAGGTGGCCACACCTTCTGCCGACCCAGAAGAATCCGATCCCGCTTATCCTTGATCAAAACAATGATCGCTGGATCGTTTCGCGGATAATGTTCAGTTTCATCGGTAGTGCATCGCCGTACCGAACCACCAAGTGCCGGTTTTGTTGGTGCTCCACATAACGAACATCGTGGGTGCTTTGCATGCCAATTCGCTAGGGCTTGCGCATGGACCGCTAACCCAATTTCCAAATCGGATAGATCACCACCGACATCTCGAAGTGTTTGATATTGCTCGAATTGATCAATGTCCATAACCTCGGCGCTCCATGCAAAGTATGGTTGTTCGCCATCCATACCGAGAAAGAATCGATCTCCATTGGAAAATTCATCTAATTGCGAAAGGTCTGCTACCTGCGCACCTGTCAGAAATTCCAATTTATCGGCCAATTGGTTTCGTTGCGCTGTTCCATCAGCTTCAATGGCGCGGCGCACCTCTTGAGCTACGACTCTAAATTTGCCGGATGCGAAATGAATAATCCGTGCCCGGTTCCAGAGTTTTTCCAGTTCAACCTCATCCATTCGAAGGTGGGCGGCTCGATCCACCACCGCCCGAGAAAATGGCAGGTTCAAAATGGGGCGCTCTGGGGCGGAAAAGCTCGTATCTTCTGACATCACAGGGCGACCCTACTAGCCTGACTTTATGAAGGTCACTTCCTGGAATCTGCTCCATGGGCAAGCCCTGCCACCCCAACCCGGTGTGGGCGATGAATCACTGCAAAAGGACCAGCTGCTCCTGCTCTCCCAATACCTAGCCGGGCAAGCCGAGGGTGGGCCAGATCTGGTTGCCTTCCAAGAGGTCGACTCTGGCCAGCCCAGATCTGGTCACCAGCCCCAAATTCGCGAAATCGCCAAGCACCTGGCGGCACCGAGCTGGGGCTTTGCCCGAACAATTGTGGGCACTCCGGGGCAAGAGTGGCGAAAATTAACGGAGCGAGAAGTTGCACTATCTACTAACGAATCTTCCGGTGGTGAGGGCGAACCTTCATACGGTGTAGGACTGGTATCTAAAATCCCCGTCACCAGCTGGCACCTCTTGCAACTAGGTCGCTCCCCGATCGGATTACCACTGGCAGTGCCTTCTGAGAAAGGTGTGCGATTTCTCTATGTTAAAGATGAACCTCGTGTTGCTTTGGCGGCCGAATTGGAAAATGGTTTCACCATTGCCGTTACGCATCTCTCTTTTGTTCCTTTAGTAAATCTCTATCAGCTGTGGAAAGTTCAACGCTGGCTGCGCAAGTTGCCTGGCAAACATTTCCTATTGATGGGAGATCTCAATTTGCCGTTTAATATTCCGCAACGATTTTCTTCATGGAAATCGCTCAATCCACAACTGACCTACCCGGCATGGGGTGCAAAGGTGCAGTTCGATTACATTCTCATCGATCGGCAATCCCTCAATGCTTTAACCAGTGAGCCAATTAATTTTGTGGGCATCGCGCCAGTGAGCGATCATTTGCCAATAACAGTGGAAATTAATCAGATCCCACCGAAGTAATGATCTTAATTAATTCGGCTTCCGAGAGCATGTCCGCAACAGCTACCGTGCTATTGCTTCCAACATAATAAAAGGCCGCACCGATATCGTTTACATCAAGATTATTTAACTTGGCATATGCCAATCGATACATCGCCAATTGAATTGCTGCGTTCTCAAGATCATCTCCAGATTTTTCACGGCCAGTCTTCCAATCCACAACTTGGAAGCGAGCTCCATCCTGGTAGACCGCATCGATTCGGCCACGAAGCAAGACTCCGGCCATGACCATTTCGAAGGGAACTTCAACGGCGAAGGGAACTTTATTGCCCCATTCACTTGCAAGCCACTTCTCTTGTAGTTCTGCCAGCGGAATATCATCTAGCGGCGCTGGCTGATCCGGGAAGAAGACCTCATCATCAAATAACACCGGTGAGGTAAATCGTTCTTCAATCCAGAGGTGGAATGCAGTGCCTCGGCGGGCATATTTATCAATGTGATTAGGCATGGGGCGGCGAATATTGATGGCTAATTCATCTGGATTCTTTGCCAAAGCGATCAGAGTTGAAACCGAAAGCCGAGAAGGTAGAAATACTTGGGCTGGCAACTTACGGAGTTGAATTTCGGCCAATAGCGCTTGCGCATCCTGAAGGAGCGAAAGTTGGTCCTGGCTCAACGGTGCGGGATGCGAAAGAAGCTCATCTATATCGATCTCTGAAGCAGCACGAACAGTTGCCGCATCTTTTGTAACAAAATCTTGCCATTGATTGCGTTGTGGCCAACTTCCACTCTTGGGGTTTTCTTTTAATGGGTTCTCACCATCTGGTTTTTCACATTCAATCGCTGGGGCTTGCGGATTTAATTCTTGGGCAACTTCTTCGGCCCAGAAGAAGAGTTCGCTTGGATCTACCGCGGTGCCACCGGTGCGAAACCAGGACGTGGTACAAAGCAGAAAACTCTTGGCGCGCGTGAAGGCAACATATGCCAAACGAAGTTCCTCTTCTTTGCGCATATCCTTCGCGTTCTCTTCAAGCACGGCCAGCGCCTTTTTAACGGTGATTGCTTTCGGTGGCGGGTCCATACTGGGATAAACAAAATCAACAAATTGATCACTATCGCCGCGTAACGAAATCGGAAGTGATCCAGCGTTACGAGTCCAAATATTTAACCCTTTTCCGCTAACTGGGAATTTAGTTTGCGCCAGGCCCGGGACCACCACGCAATCCCATTCGGCACCTTTGGCTTGGTGGATAGTAAGAATCTGCACTGCCGAGTGGCTGACTTGGATGCTCTCGATCTTCAGGCCACTCTCTTCAGAATCGACAATCTCTAGCCAACGAAGAAAGGTGGCCAAGGATCCACCCGATTTAGAAAACTTAGCCGCTTCATCTAAGAATTGATCAATATTGGCTCGGCCGGCTTCCCAACCATCCCGGACCATCACCTCAACATCTAGGTGGAGGAATTGCTCGGCTTCTACGATGGCGTCGGTAATGGAGCCATTAACGTTTCGGCGCAACTTCTTTAACTCTTGAGAAAACTTCACTAGGCGCGCAAAGCCCACCTGAGAAAATTTTTGGACTGGTGCCTCATCAATTGCCTCTAACGCTTCGATAATGGAGCCAACCGGAAAGTCTTCTGCCTCCATAGCATCGGCATCAATATCGCCGACAAGAACTGCCTCCAGCGATTTACCGCGAGAATTGTTCTGATCAGAAACTAAGGATCGTGCGTAAGAGCCCAGCGCTACTAAATCTTTGGGACCGAGGGCCAGCCGTGGTCCAGTCAATAGACGCATCATGGAACCACCAGCATCGGCAAAGGTGAGGATCCGAAGCAATGCGATGATGTCCGCGATCTCAGGTAGATGAATCAAACCACCTAATCCCAGAACTTCGACTGGAAGACCGGCAGCACGCAGCGCTTCTTCGATATCTTCAATCTGACTTCGGGAGCGAACGAGCACTGCGCAAGTTGAACGATCTGCCTCAGCGCGCAACATCCGCTCCGGGTCATTCCAGATTGTGGCGATTTCTTGGGCGATAAATTCAGCTTCTTCAAAGGCCGTAGGTAACAAGGCAGTTTTGATCAGACCCGGCTTGCCACCATGGCGAAGGTGAAGCAGATCTACGGCAGCTGGTTTTTTTTGAGCAACTGCAATTTCCGAAATCATTCTGTTAGCAAGTCTTAGGACTTGTTCATCATTTCGAAAGGTGGTCAACAGTTTGTAAGTAACAACAGGGGTTC
>JBAXSZ010000057.1:0-9009 GCA_037130455.1 Actinomycetes bacterium
CATATCGACTTAGCTCGAGTCATAGGTTCCTTTCCCGAGTTTGGGCCAGTTATGGAAAACTGTCCTAAGAATTGCTCCCATAACGAAGAAGGTTGCGCGTTAAACAGTTGGGATGGTTTTGATGAACGCAGCCGTTCCAGATTGGAAAGTCTTCGGGGGCTTCTGGTTTCGCAGTAATAAGCGCTGCCTAGGTGCAATAAACTGCACCGGTGACTACTTCTTGGGAATCTAGAGACTTATTGGCTGATCTAGCTTTTGCACATCGATTAGCAGATCTTGCCGATTCGTTGACCATGGCTCGATACCAAGCTTTGGACCTTGTCATTGAAACAAAACCAGATGCCACACCAGTTACTGATGCGGATAAGGCAACGGAAGTAGCGATTCGAAATGCGATTGCCACCGAACGTCCAGATGATCTAATTGTTGGCGAAGAATTTGGCTCCCCTGATCTCTCTGGCGATAAATACTTTTGGGTTATCGATCCCATTGATGGCACCAAGAACTTTCTCCGAGGAGTGCCTACCTGGGCAACTTTGATTGGCTTGGCAAACCCCGATGGTGAAATTGTCGTGGGAGTAGTTAGTTCCCCGGCACTCTTTCGACGCTGGCATGCAGCCTTAGGTCATGGTGCTTTTGTTTCGCTCAACCAGGAGGCCGAAAAGCGAATTCGCGTCTCCTCAGTGAAATCTCTAGGCGATGCATCTATTGCATATTCAGATCTTGAAGGTTGGGGCAATAGGAAAGAAGCATTTATCGAATTGCAAAATCACGTCTGGCGAACTCGCGGGATGGGCGATTTCTGGTCACACATGCTAGTTGCCGAAGGCGCCGTCGATTTAGCGGTGGAGCCTTCGCTTGCCTTATGGGATATGGCCGCGCTAGATATCGTTGTTCGCGAAGCCGGCGGAACTTTTACAAATATTGAAGGGATCGCTGGACCGCACGGAGCTAGTGCAATTTCCAGCAATGGATTGCTTCACCAAGAATTCTTGAACGTCATCAAATAAATGGGTTTATTTTCATCGATCTTTTCTCGCGGCAAGAAAAGTCAGAGAGCACACTCACAGCCTTCGATTCCAACACTGCCACCAGAAAAAATTCGAACTATTGTCTATGAAATAGTTTCGGTCTCCGATCCATTGACCGGCGCCGGGGTTCTCTCCACACAATTCTCCGGCGCAACTGCCGAAATCTCTGTTGCCGAAATATCAGATATTGTCACGCGATTGGCGAACTCGGATTTCGGATTGATGAATGTCGATAGATTCGATAACGCACTCCTTCCAGATAATAAGCCCGAACGAGGGTATGCCGGGAAAGAACAAGTTGGCTCGCGAGTGGCAACTATTCTCTTCGGGGAAGTAGAAGCCGTTTCTCGCAGCGCGGCGAAAATCCATCCTGAAATCGTTACCGCGATGGAAAGAATTGATCGCACCAAAGAGGCACTTCAATTACTTGCCATAGATGGACTGGTCTACGCCTGCGTTACTTATAGGGTCGAAATCTAAAGATCTATCCAGCCCGCAGGAATGAGGTCATCGACTTTCTCCGGCCCCCAAGTACCTTTGAAATATGGATAAACAGCGGGTTCATCATGAATTACATCCTTCAAGATGCGCCAACTTTCTAAGACCGAATCAATTCTGGTGAAGCGCAGGTGATCTCCCAATAGCGCTGCTCGAAGCAATCGTTCATAGGCTTCTTGTCGATCTCCTAGCGCCGCGCTAAATTCAACATTTAGTTGAACTGGAACAGTGGCCAAATTATCTCCAGGAGCCTTGGCCAAAAGTTCGATATCTACGCCATCATTTTTACCCAGGCGGAAGCGGAGGATATTTGGCGAGGCTTCTTGAGTTTCCGCAAAAAGCATTCTCGGCGGTTGTTTAAATTCAACGACAACTTCAAGTGTGGTTTCAGCCAAGTACTTGCCTGTTCGCAAATAGAACGGAACTCCGGCCCAGCGCCAGTTATCGACATAAAGAAGTGCTGCGGCGAAAGTTTCGGTATGCGAAGTTGGTGCAACGCCTTTTTCGTCCAAGTAACCCACATATTGGCCGCGCACAATCTCATCGGCTTTCAATGGATCAATAGCCCTAAACACTTTAATCTTTTCATCTTCCATAAACTGCGAAGAAAAATCTGAAGGCGGCTCCATTGCTATTAATGCTAAAACTTGAAGTAAATGATTTTGCAGCACATCGCGAATAGCGCCGACACCATCATAAAAAGCGCCGCGACCTTCGATTCCGAAATTTTCCGCCATGGTGATTTGAATGCTGTTGATATACCTGCGATTCCAGAGTGGCTCCCAAATGGAATTAGCAAAACGGAAAATGAGAATGTCCTCAACGGATTCCTTGCCCAAATAATGATCAATGCGAAAGATTCGATCTTCTGGCAAAACTCTTTCGAGCGCCTCCTGCAATAATTCAGCCGATTCCAAATCTCTTCCAAATGGCTTCTCGACGACCAACCGAGCGCGTTCGGTTAGCCCTACCGTTGCCAAGCCCTGAGTGACCTGCTCAAAAAGCGAAGGTGGAATTGCCAAATAAATTACGGGCGTATTTTTTCCTTCAAGCGCCAACGCTAAATCTTGATAAACCGCAGGGTCTTCGTAGTTACCAACGACCAATGAAAGTTTGGCATCTAAATCGGCCAAAATTGCTTCATCAACTTCTTCTACATTATGACGAATAGCATCGAAAGCATTGGTAACAAACTGTGCGTGATCCCACTTAGTAGATGCCACTCCCACTACATCAACATTGAGAGCGCCTTTGAGAGCCATGCTGTATAGGGCCGGGAATAGTTTTTTCTTCGCTAAATCGCCAGTTGCTCCAAAGAGAACGAGAACGTCAGCCTCGTGTACTTCGCCAGTTCGCTTCAACATTTTTACAAGCTACTCATTTCTCATATAGGAGAATTAATTCTTTTTGGCAGCTTCCGAATGACCGCCAAATTTCTTTCGCATGGCAGAGAGAACCTTATTTGCGTATAAATCATTCCCGCGAGATGAGAAGCGACCCATCAGCGAGGCGCTCAAAACATTGGCAGGGACTCCGGCATCTATGGCAGTTTGTACGGTCCAACGTCCTTCGCCAGAATCTGCAACTGCGCCGGTGTAACCAGCAAGTTCGGGGTCTTCGGCGTAAGCCTGAGTGGTGAGATCCAAAAGCCACGATGCGACTACTGAACCACGACGCCACACTTCAGAAATTTCGGCAATATTGAGGTCGTATCTTGTTTCCGAAATTCCATCAACGGCGGTGGGGTGCTTTATTCCGTCACCAGCGGCATGGAGAATATTCAAACCTTCGGCATAAGCAGCCATAGCTCCATATTCAATTCCGTTGTGAACCATTTTTACGAAGTGGCCCGCGCCTGCCGGACCGCAATGATAAAAACCATTCTCAGCATCCGAGGCTGATCCAGTTTTTCCAGGAGTTCGCTCCGCCGAATCAACACCGGGTGCCATAGCTGTAAAAATCGGCTTTAGCCGCGCCACAACGGCGACTTCCCCGCCGATCATCAAACTATATCCGCGCTCCAGTCCGTAGACACCGCCGCTGGTTCCTACATCAACAAAGTTAATTCCCTTAGTAGCAAGCCAGGCAGAATTAGCAACATCTTCGCGATAGAAGGTATTTCCGCCATCAATGATCGTTGCGCCAGAATCCAAATATTGAGCAATCTCTTTAATAGTTGCTGCTGTGACTTCAGCAGGCACCATAACCCAGACGATTTGCGGATTGGCGGCATCATTGAATCCAGCCAGATCAGATAAGGCAGATAAACCTCGAAATCCTTCCGCGGACACCTTGGCAACCGTTTCAGCAGAGAGGTCAAAAACGCTGATATTGATCGCATGTTGCGGGTGTGACTGGCGCGCAATTCTCCGAGCGATATTTGCGCCCATGCGTCCCAATCCAACAATTGTTAAGTTGAGTGGAGCCGCCGGCGCTATTGAACTATCTGATGTCATGAGAGTCCCTTCCTTGGTGCAATCTTACGATCAGTTGAGATCGGTCAAAACGAATAAAGCGCCATGGTTGGCGCTCCTACGCATTAATTCCACGGGTAGGGTCGGATTTTCCCAGTCGGCCTGAGCCAAAGTTTGAGTTAGCGCTTCCCGCTTTGATTCACCTATCGCCAGTACATACATCTGATGGCACTTGGTCAATTGATTCAGTGTGATTGTGACGCGTGCACTTGGTGGCTTCGGAGAATCTTCCACAGCGACAGCTCGTTCGGTGCTGTAAAGCACTTTATCGTCGCCAGGAAAACAGGATGCTACATGTCCATCTTCGCCCAGACTGAGGATGACCACATCGAATTTTTCATCGCCCAAACTGTTACTCAATTGCTCTGAGTATTCGCCAGCCGCGCTGGCTATGGGGAGATCGTCGGGAGTTTGGACTCGGTGGAATATTGCTCGCTGGCCAACTAGCTTGAAGGCGCGAAGTAAGTCCTCATCGTTGCGATCTGGATCGATCTGAGAAACAAACCGCTCATCGCCAAACCAAATATGCAATTTTCCAAAATTATCTTTAGCCTTACTTCGCTTCTTTTCTCGTACTTGCGAAGTCGCTCGAAACAACCCAAAATCAATCGCTTTCGCAATCGGGACACCCAGGCGCCCACCGGTGACCACTACGTGAGCATCTCGATCGTCATTCCAGGCGTGCAAGATTGCCGAAACCGTTCGTTCGGCCACTTGAGCGATGAGAACTTCTCCCGATTGGTCAAATATTTTTGTAAGATTCATAAGAAATGACTACGGTAAAAAGTACTTGCCGTATTTAACAATGACGGCAAGTGCTAACACCATGTAGATAAAAGTCACTACTACTGCATCGCGGCCACCATATAACCAACCAGAAAACTTTTCATAGATTTTTTCCGAAAGATTAAATGTGTTCTCCAAGAGGTTGATCCGCAACATACTGAAAAAGACTGTGACCGTTGAAACGGTGACCAACAAACACCAAGGACAAAAAGCCTTAATAACAAAATAAGATTGCGAAAATAGCCAAAATGCAAAAAGCAAACCGGCGAAATAAACGGCAAGCGCAGTCCTCATAAACCACTTTGGAAACCGGACTCGACCTAAGCCAGCAAGTGCCACGGTAATGACTACCGGTTCGCAAATAAGCCCAAGGAAGGCGTTTGGGAAACCTAATAAATTGGACTGCCAAGAAATCCCAACTTTGCCGCAGGATACGACGGCGTTGAGGTTGCATGAAAGTGGCGCGTTGACATTCTTTGCAAGTGCTATCGCATCGATGGAAAGAACCAAGGATGCAGACAAACTGAGTAAGGAGGAGATCAGCATGGTAATAAAAGCTTTAAAGTGAGCTATTCCTTCGGTTGCGATCCCCACGATTGGGGCGATAGTCGCCGAAGAATCCTGACTCTCAATCTCCGACAATGGAACATCCAATCTCCGCGGAAGGCAGATATCCCACCTTGCTTTTCACTATTCTAAGGGAAAATGTTGGGGTACTTCGCTCCGATTGCTGGCACTAATATCACTTATGGCGGAAATTGGAGCGCGAACGGGGTGAGAATGAAGCGATTCGATCACGGCAAACTTGGTCCATCTTGGCTCACTTTCGTGCTGATCTTGCCTTTCCTGACGATCTTCTATTTCTCAGCTGCGGCAACCGCGGCTAACTGTTCGGCGAAGTTGGCCAAACCAATCATTCAAACGACCTGGGTCGGCAACAAAGGACCTAGTTTCACAATCACCCCAGGTTCGAGCACCGATTCGGTGACTAAATTGAACTGGGCAACATCCCTCTATCGGGAAGCTGCTGATAACTGGGAACCTTTTTCAGCATGGAAGAGTAAATCGCTCTCTAAAACGCTTTCCTCGGTTGCATACGCTTCGCAACTTCGCTCGGGTTACACCAGAATTTCGATAACCGCTTACTCCGAGAATGCCTGTGGCACTTCAGCGCAAAACCAAATTACCGTTCCACTCTTGCCCAGTTCGAAATTAAAACTTATAGATCCGCTATTGCCGTTAGATATTCCGCTCTCCGTTGGAGAAATATCCGCAACGAAATTCCAACCAAACCTACAAGATCTACCGTTAGTTATAACTTCATCGACGCCTTCCATCTGTTCAATATCCCCCAAAGGCTCGCTCTCCTTGATTGGCGCCGGGACATGTTCGATCTCACTTTCGGAGAACAGCAAATTTATTTCCATTCCTAATTCTGATCTCAAACTTGATTTTCACATCGAAGCGCCTAGCGCCTTACTTTCGGAAGCTCTTCAGGATCGACCAGATGATCTTTCCGGTTTCCAAATCCATATTGTTTATGTAACTGTAAAAAACACCCCTGATCATAATTTCTATCAAAACGGCAAGATCAGTTCTTGGGTCACTTTGGCTCAAGATTGGTTACAGCGAAAACTTAAGAAAAGTTTGAAATTTGACACCTACCAAGGAAATCTCGATGTCAGCACGATGCACAGTCAATACACCAGAAATGATTTAAATTGGGATTCAGGCTCAGAGTCCAAGGCAGCCAGCAACAGTGTTGGACCATTGGATAAATTGGAGAGCGAATACCTACGGACTAGCGGTTCTGCAATGGCGGGAAAGAACCTGCTCTTCATTGTGGATGCCAACACGAACGCTACTCACTGCGGGCTCGGCGATACTCCAGGTTCTACCGCCTTAGTTAATGCTGGATCCAACTCGTGCTGGACCGACGATTCAGATTTCATCAATGCGTATGATCAAATCAACTGGATGTCGGCAACGATCATCCACGAACTACTGCACAACTTAGGAGTAGAACACACCTGCGTTGACAGCACAGACATCATGCTCGGTGATGGTTGCAACAAGGAGCGCAGCGATGCGCCAACTACTTTGGATGCTTCTGGGAAACGCTACGTGGGCGGCTCCTTATCTGGCGTCAATATCTTGTCGCTGAAAGTGTGGGGCGATGGCAGCGGTACCCACAATCTGGCTCAACCCGATCTTTGTTTTCTCAGTGAGCCATGCACTCCAGAGAAAAGTTACTGGACTGGGGATCAACAAAAATTAGAGCTACAGCAGAAAGTCAACAACAACTGGGTAACCCTTGCCACTTTCAGCGCAAAGGTGGATCCTCAAATCAAAGATTCTTATAAATATTACTATGACGTGAAATTTACTCCTGCAAAAACCGGTACCTATACGTTGCGGTACCGGTTAGCGCCGAATTCGGCTTGGTTGGAATACTTGGGAAAGGCTTTTACCATCACCGTTCCTTACTGATATTTAGCGACAGCTAATTAAGAATTATCTTTATCGGGATCGTCAGAAAATTGATCTTCTCTGAAATTACGAGACCTACTCCCCTTCGAAAAGGATTCCATGAAACGTTTAGATGAGTGATATTGATCCTCATTCTTGGCAATATCGGCAAGCTTTTTCATCTCAGCGACTTCAATATTTATGATTTCTCGAGAGTTAACAATTCTTGTGTCCTCGCCCTGCAATAAGAGTAATTCTGATTCCAAAGAGGTGATGGATTGGGTAAGTCGCGCACTAGCGCCACTTATATCTCCGCTGCGTAATTCTTTAGCGGCTTCTGCCTTGCTTTCCTGGGCTGAAAGCACCAACCGCTGGGCACGAACGATTGGGTCTGGGATTCGGCCTGCGGCTTGATCCCCTGGCACGACATTCACACTGAGTGGCATGGAAACTGAAATTTCCTGCATTGCCGAAATATTGAGATATTCGAAAGTTAAAGTGGCGATAGTGCACAACCCCAACTTTGCGATTTCCGGAATGACCATATCGATGATGATCTTTCGATTTTCCCCGCCATAGAGATCACCTAACTGAATCAGATATGAATCTCCATCTTTCCAATGGGGAAGTCGCTGAGCGACAAATACCTGCGGCGGTGTTGGTGCAACCGAAAGATCGGGGGTGATTCGAAGGACGGTATTGACCACACACTTATCCAAGAGGTTATTTACTTCGAGTGAAATCGCAGCAACAGCCTCATCCGTTGAAGCAGCAAATCGATGGGTTCCCCCGCCACCTTGAGCCATAGCCTCTAACAAGGTTTCGTCATAACCAGTACCGAGTCCAATGGTTGCGGTAGCAACTTTGCCCTGTGCCGATTTGGATGCGACATCGCTAAAGAATTTTGGATCAACTTCACCAGCATTTGCATGACCATCGGAGAGCAGTAGCAACGTCGATCCGCCGCCACATGTGATGCGACCAAGTTCGCGAATTCCCATTAAGTAACCAGCGCTGATGTCAGTCGAATTTCCGGCGGCAATGTTTGAAATCGCGTTCCGAAGTGCGGGCATATCGTGCTCTGCCATTGAACGCGTAGGGGCGATCACCATTGCGGTGTCGTCGAAAGCAACTAAGCCAAAGAAATCTTGTGGCGATAATCGTGAAACCAAAGCCTGAATTGCTGCGATCGCCGCATCTAAAGGCGCCCCGTCCATGGACCCAGAACGATCAAGGACTACTTGAACAGCTTGACCTGGCCTGGCGCGGTCGACCGAATTCATCGGTGCGGTGAGGTCGAGCATGACTGTGATTTTTTCTGATCTTTCTAGCGCCACCATTTCGATGTCGAGGCTTGTTTGAATATTCATAAAAACTCCTTAAGAAAGTGAGGACAGATGAACGGCGAGTGCCTACAGCGGCTTCGCGGTGGCCAAAAGTGGGCCGTTGGTAAGGTGTACTGAGTGCCGGCGCAGAAGCGCAATTGCTTGGGAAGGCCTGGATTGGCGGCCTTATTCGTAGCGGGCTAGCTGGCTACGGGTGAATTAACGAAGGCGAGGATTGCTTGGGTCAAGCTCTGCTCTTTCAATGCAACTACCCCTTCTCTAGGTTTTCCCAAAGGCTACTGGGCACCACTGACATTGCGGACGAAGAAATAAGCAGGCAAGAAAAAAGGACCCCGAAGGGTCCTTGATTTTTAGTAGCGGGGACAGGATTTGAACCTATGACCTCTGGGTTATGAGCCCAGCGAG
>JBAXSZ010000058.1:0-8928 GCA_037130455.1 Actinomycetes bacterium
GGTCAATAAATAGGCAGGTAACGAATCTGTAATATTTGGCGGTGGAAGTGATTGACATTCATCTGATAGGTTCTCAAGCACCATTTAGATAGTTATGGATTTCCCCTCCTGGCTTCTACGTCATCGTGCTCAGATTGGCGATCCCAAGTTTGAGCGAGAGGAGTTTCATGAAGAAGCGCATTATTGCCAGCCTCGCTGCTGTCGCAATCGCAACGCTCGGTTTTTCAGCATCCCCAGCTTCAGCCGCAGATGAAAGTTCATGCGGAACTGCTGCTGGTTTTTGCGTTGGTTTAGTTACAGATGTCGGCAAGGTCGACGACAAGTCCTTCAACCAATCTGCTTGGGAAGGTGCTAAAGCTGTTGCAGCTCAATTGGGCGGATTTTCTAAGTACATTGAAACTCTTGATCCAAAAGATTATGCAAGCAACATCGATCTATTCGCTACCAAGGGTTACAACGTCATCGTAACCGTCGGTTTCTTGATGGCCGATGCCACTGCTGCTGCTGCTGTCAAGTATCCAAACATCAAATTTGTTGGTGTCGATCAATACAACGGAAGCACTGCTGCTAACTACACCGGACTTGGTTTCCCAGAGGATAAGGCCGGCTTCATTGTCGGTTACCTTGCTGGTTACTTAACCAAGACTGGCAAGACTGCAGCTATTGCTGGTGGACCAAACTCCATCCCTCCTGTTCGTAAGTTCATCGAAGGATTCGCTTCTGGCGTTGCTTATGCAGCTAAAGAGCAGAAGAAGAAGTATCCAAAGGCTTCAACCGTTTATTACACAGGCGCCAATGCGTTTAACGATCCTGCTTGGGGTGCATCAACTGCAGCTCAGTACCTAACCCAGGGTTATGACGTCATTTTCGCTGCCGGTGGAAAGACTGGTAACGGCGGCTTGGCAAAGATTGCAAAGAAGAAGGGTGCCTTCTGTATCGGTGTAGATACCGACCAGTGGAACACCGTTCCAGAAGCTCAGCCATGCTTGGTTTCATCAGCCATGAAGAACATTTCTGCTGGTGTTATCGACATCGTTAAGGGCATCAAGGCTGGAACAGACAAGGGCGGAAACTTCGTAGGTTCCGTCGGCGCTGCTCCATACCACGCTCTTGCTAGCAAGGTATCAGCTTCAATCCAAGCAAAGGTCAAGGCAGTTTCTGCCAAGGTTATTGCTGGAACAATCCCAACTGGCGTAAAGGCCTAATGTAGTAATTAGTTAGGAGATAGGGGCGAGGAAATTTCTCGCCCCTATTTTTATGGGCAGATCCGGTAGTGCGAAGGAGTGGAAAATGATCAAGGTGAATGTGCAACTTCGGTTGGCCCTCGATCAGGTTCTTGAGTTATTTCCTGGTGGAATGAACGCTCCCTCAACCGTTGAGGGGCGAAGAAAACTAATAAGCGATCTGCTCGCAGCCATTCCTCACAACGAAGCGGTTGACCGTCAAGATTTTCGATGTAAAAGTTTTATGGACGAGTCTTCGGTTGCAGTTCGGATGTATACCCCCAAGGCCGGTTTAGCATTTGCAGATTCGGTGCTCATGGTGATTCACGGCGGTGGAATGATCATGGGCAGTCTTGATCTCGATGACGCCAATGCATCCCAACTGTGCCAAATTCTGGGAGTTCGCGTTATGGCGGTTGACTATCGCTTAGCGCCGGAGCATGTATACCCCGCTCAAATTCACGACTGCTATTCGGCATTTAGATGGCTCTGTCAAAATTCGGCGCAATTTAACTTTGATCCAAAGAAAGTTGTTCTTTTTGGTGGCAGCGCTGGTGGGGGATTGGCTTTGGGAACGGCGCTGTTTATCCGAGATCGTGGCGAAACCAATTTTTCGGCAATCATGGCGGCATACCCCATGCTCGATGACCGAAATGAAACCGCCTCATCACATGAAATTCTCGAATTGGGAGTATGGGACCGGGCCGCCAATATCGAAAGTTGGAATTGGTATTTGTACGGCAAAGATCCTTCTCCCATTTCGAACGAGACCATCGAGCCCTATGCCGCGCCAGCACGAGCAGCCTCTTTGGCCAACTTGCCTCCAATCTTTATTGATGTCGGAAGTTGTGACCTCTTTCGGGATGAGGACCAGAGTTTTGCCAACAGATTGCGGGATGCTGGAAATTCCGGGGAGTTTCACCTCTACGAAGGCGCATTTCACGCTTCGGAGCTTTTTGCTCCAGAAGCCGATCTCTCGGTCACCATGTGGGAAAAGCGCTATGAAGTGCTGCGCACCTGGCTTAGTTAAGATCACTTGAGTGTTGGATACTTATCGCCGTCATTAGTAAGTAAGTTATGCCGTGGTGAATAATGTCAGTCAGTGCGTGATGTGGGATTAGAGGAGATTAAGTGAAATACCTTCGTTCCTGGCTTTTGCCAGCAATCGCACTTTTGGTTGCCTTCGCTGTAGGCGCCCTCATGATGAAGATCCAGGGAGCCAACCCGTTCGTTGCCTACAAATCTCTCTTTACCAGTGCCTTCGGATCTTCGGCAGGAATCGCTAAGACTTTAGGTAAGGCCACGCCCTTAATTATTAGCGGCCTGGCAGTCACTATTTGCTTGCGAGCCGGCCTTTTCAATATTGGAGTTCAAGGTCAGTTACTAGCAGGAGCCTTGGCCAGCGCTTGGGCTGGATATGCCATCAAAGGGTTGCCAACAATCATTCACCTACCTTTAGCATTGCTTTTTGGTGTCTTCTTTGGCGCACTAACCGGAATCATTGCCGGCGCTTTGAAAGCCTTTCGCGGGGTCCACGAAGTTATTACCACGATCATGCTCAACAGTATTGTGCTTCAACTAGGTGAGTATTTGGCTTACGGACCATTTAAGGAGCCAGGGCAACAATTGGCACGTACTCCTGAAGTTTTAAATTCTGCCAAAATCCCACAAATCTTTGGAATGCCATTGGGATTCTTCCTTGGTGTCGCGCTCGCTGTAATTGCGTGGTGGGTCTTTAAGACAACGACTTCGGGGTTTCGAATGGAAACTGTTGGTCGCAATAAAAGCGCGGCTTGGTACGCGGGCATTTCGGTTAAGCGTTCCATATTAATTTCAATGTTTGTTGGTGGCGCCTTGGCCGGATTAGGTGGGGCGATTGAAACTCTTGGTGTCGTTGGTCGCTATGAGCCGGCATTCAATGGCGGCATCGGCTTTGATGGAATTACGATCGCACTTTTGGGTAGAGCCAATCCGTTGGCGGTTATTCCAGGATCGATTCTCTTTGGTGGAATGCGTGGCGCTGGCGCCAGTATGCAATTCGCAGCTGGGGTTTCACCAGATATTATCGATTTGATTTTGGCGATCGTTCTCTTCCTTGTTACTGCACCCTTGATTGGAAAGATGATTAAAAGCATTCGCGACACAGAGCAAATTACAACGGGCGGATGGGGTAACTAATGAAAATTAGGAATGCAATGCGCTCTCGATGGTTGATGTTCGCCATTACTTTTATAGCAATTCTTTACTTTTATATGCGAGATTCCTTGGTGACCACCTCTGTTATTGGCACGGCTATCACTTTCGGACTTCCACTGGCTATGGCGGCCATGGTGGGAATTATGTGTGAGCGAACCGGCATCGTGAACATCGGTATTGAAGGAACCCTCTTAGTCAGTTCGTTCGTGGGATTTTTTACCGCTTCAGCTTCCGGGAATTTGATACTTGGCCTTATCTCGGCGGTAGCTATGGGAGCTATCTCTGGATTACTACTGTCCCTTCTTGCCGTCACTTGGAAGATGGACCAAATTATTGCCGGAACCATTATCAATATCTTGGCTACTGGGTTAACTTCTTTCTTTTACAAACAAGGTCACACAATTCCTTCGACCTTTCCCGAAGTTGATATACCGGGATTATCGTCCATTCCATTTTTTGGTCCAGTTCTCTTTATGCACGGACCCTTGACCTACGCCGGAATTATTTTGATTTTTGTTCTCTGGGTCGCGCTCTATAAGACCCCATGGGGGTTGCGTTCACGAGCTGTAGGGGAGCATCCCAGCAGCGCCGATACAGCAGGTGTTTCTGTAATTAAGTTGCGCTACCTCAATGTTGCCATTGCTGGAGCATTTGGCGGACTGGCTGGCGCCTATCTAACTTTAGAGCTCGTGGGCTCATGGGACCGTGGGTTTTCTGCTGGTAAAGGTTTCACCGCGCTAGCGTTGATGATTTTCGGAAGATGGAATCCCATTGGCGCGTTAGGCGCGGCCATCTTCTTTGGAACCGCCCAAGCGGTTACCAACCAATTAATGATTACTCAGGTTGTCACCATCCCACAGCAATTTACTAACATGCTTCCGTATGTATTAACAATTCTTATCCTTGCAATATCTGCCGGAAAAGTGCGAGCTCCTGCCGCTGAAGGTCAGCCTTACGAAAAGGAGCAAGCATAAATGTCTACTCTTCTTGAACTGACAAATATCACTAAGACATATCCTGGTGTTGTTGCTAATGAAAATATCTCCTTGTCCGTCAACAAAGGTGAGATTGTTGCGTTGCTTGGTGAAAATGGCGCTGGAAAGTCCACACTAGTAAAGGCAGTTTTCGGATTGGTCCGTCCCGACAGCGGCGAGATTCGCATTAAAGGCGATCTGATTGCAGCAGGGGATACGGCTGCCGCAATTAATCATGGCGTTGGAATGGTCCACCAACATTTCCAATTAGTTCCAGTCATGTCGGTAACCGAAAATATTATTTTGGGAGATGAGCCTCGCAGGGGAATTTTCATCGACAAGAAGAAGGCACGGGAAGAAGTTGTTGCCCTTTCCCAACGTTATGGTCTGGAAGTCGACCCCGATGCAATAGTGGAAGACCTCCCTGTCGGCATGCAACAACGAATTGAGATTTTAAAAGCGCTTCGCAAAGATGTGGATCTTCTGATCTTGGATGAGCCTACGGCGGTATTAACTCCGCAAGAGATCGAAGAACTTCTGGGTGTTATCAAGAACCTGGCAAGTACTGGGGTTGGAGTCCTTTTCATTACACACAAATTGCGTGAAGTGATGGCCGTTGCAGACCGAGTCGTTGTCTTGCGAAATGGCAAGACTGCCGGAGCCACCACTCCTCAAGAAACCAATGAAGAAGGCTTAGCTCAACTTATGGTTGGTCGAAATGTTGTTTTGCAAGTAGACAAAAGCGATGCTGTGAAACAGGGGATTGTTCTTTCGATTCGCGATCTGCAAGCAAATGATGACCGAAAGCACACTGCGGTCGATGGCTTTAGTTTGGATGTGCATGCCGGGGAAATTATGGGTATTGCTGGGGTTGAAGGAAATGGTCAACGAGAGCTTGTAGAAGCTATTTGCGGAATGCGCCCACGATTGATGGGTTCGGTCCTAGTGGACGGTCAAGAGACTCCAGATATGGCGCCGCATAAAGTTCATCGAATGGGAATTTCGCACATCCCTGAAGATCGTGAAAAACATGGGTTAGTTGCTAGCTATTCCATCGAAGATAACTTAGTTCTCAATCAATTTGATCAGCCACCTTTCGCGAACGGCTGGATTCGAAATGCAACTGCATTAGAACAGAACGCAACCAACTTGGTTGAAAACTTCGACATTAGAACACCATCGATCAAGACAACTGCTGGAGCTCTTTCGGGTGGAAACAAGCAAAAGGTAGTTGTGGCCAGAGAATTAAGTCAGAACACCAAAGTTGTCGTTGCTGCTCAACCCACTCGTGGAGTTGATGTTGGTTCCATCGAATTTATTCACAAACAATTGGTTTCCGCTCGGGATAATGGAGCGGCTGTGCTTTTAGTGTCAGCGGAATTGGATGAAATTCTTTCGCTCTCTGACCGGATAGCAGTTATGTTCGGCGGAAAGATTGTGGCAATTTTAGATGGCAAGGATGCCGATCGCGCCAAGATCGGTCGAATGATGGCAGGCTTGGCTTCCTAAATCTCCCTCTTGCTAGTTGAGTTTTCGATTATTGCATCATGAACATATTGTGCGAGACCTTCGTGGATATTTTCGTAATGGGCTTTGAATCGTTCATCTAGTAGGTACATCTCGGCCAAGCCAACATGAATCTCGTCGGAACAGTCGTAATACCAATTCGTGATCGCATCTTGATGGGCTTTTGCAGCATCTTTGGCTTGGGTGCTAGATGGTAGGTTTCCACGGAGAAATGCATCAAGTAACAAGTTCTCGGCCTGCTCGGCCTGGCCTTGTGCAGCGCGATAATCTTCAGGCCGATATTTTGAGGTTCGACTTTGCGACTGCGCAAAAGCTTGAGTGTGCCCCCAGTGCAGTTTTACTTCATCGGCAAAGTTGTCGTTGGACTCATTGACGGCCATCATCATCTGCGCTTTATTCTCACAGTAATGATTCTAAGTGTTGAACCGCGGCACTAAAGATCTTGTCATTGACATCCAATTGCGGAAAAACTGGCAGTGGCGGGCGCATAAATCCTAGGTCGGCAGGTCCTCGGAGTTTGCCATAAGTTTTTAGGGTTCCAATTGCTTTGCTCATCCCTGGGTTTGGCCCCAATATTTGGCCGATAGGTCCCATGATGGAATCTATTATTGATTGGGCTTTCTCAAAATCTCCTGCTACTGCCATCGAATGAGCCGCCAACATTTGCTTAGGGAAGAGATTTGAGATGCCGCAGATGCCACCGTTAGCGCCAACGCTGATCGCTTTACCTAGAAGTGCATCACTTCCCACCAATAACTTTTTGCCGGTGCCAAGAAATGCTTTAACCGAATCCATACTTCCGCTGGAGTCTTTTACTCCCCAGACCGGAATTGCCGCTAGAACCTCCGGGCTAATAGTCAGTGCCGCCTCGGGAATGTTGTACGCAATGATGTTGTGGGGCGAAAAATCCACCAGCCGCTTATAGAAGTCGATCAGGCCTGCATCCGGAAGCGGACGGAAATAGCTAGGTGGGATCACCATGAAGGCCGAGAGCGGTAAGTCTTTAACTGCGTCGATGTATTCTAGAATTTCACCGTAGCTATTTGAAATGATGGTGGGAATTAGTTCGCTAGAACCTTGGACATCGGCCAAATCCCGGGTAATTCGAATTCGCTCCTTCAAACTCAGGGAAGAGCCTTCGCCAAAGGTTCCGAAAGGGACCAATCCAGTTACTCCTTGCGCGTAGAGCCAGGCGCCATGCTCCTTAGTTGCCGCAAAATCAACCGCACCATTTGCTTTAAATGCCGTGAAATTGGGCGTGTATAGACCTCGCAGCATGAATATTCCTCTCACGTACTGATGGATAGAACTGGTGGAATCGATAGAGTGAGATTGTATACAGTTTACGAAAATTTACTAGAAGCCGGACTGACATTTTGCTGGGACAGGTGAGTACCAACACTTGTTCAATTCAAAGAAACCAGCTTCACCTCTGCCTAATATTGTCGTATCGAAACAAAGAGTTATTCAAAAGCAGAGGCGCTTGCCCGTCTTGAGGCGTTGTTGGCATCCTCAAAATCCAGAGTGGTCTTGGGAATATCAGGCAAGCCCGGAGTCGGGAAATCTTCCCTGAGTCGATTCATCGTGGAAACATTTGGGCAAAATCGGGTTTGTGTAGTTCCTATGGATGGGTTCCATTTAAGCAATCGAGTTTTAGAAGATATGGGCATAAGGGATTGCAAAGGCGCACCCGAAACATTTGATGCCAGTGGATTCGTTTCACTATTGAGTCGGATTCGCGCCCAAGATAAAGATCCTGTCTATTTCCCGATATTCAATCGAGCGATTGAAGAGTCTATTGCCGCTCAAGGCGTTCTTCATCAGGATGTACAACTGGTCTTGGTAGAAGGTAATTATCTAAATTTGGAGAGTGAACCCTGGAACCAGATTATTGATCTTCTTGATGATTCATGGTTCTTAACATTGCCGGAGGAGATTCGTATCGAGCGTTTGGTGACTAGGCATGAAGCTTTCGGAAAAAGTAGAGCCGAGGCAATTGCCTGGGCGAATGGATCGGATCAAAGAAATGCAGAATTGATAGAGCGAAGCCGTCATACTTCCAGGATCAGCGTTGAAGTCGACTAGGAGACATCCAACAATGAAAATTGCCTCTTGGAATATTATGCATGGAGAAATCGTGACACCTGGTAAGAGTGACGATGCTCTGGCTTTGTTTAAGGAAAGCGTGTTGGCCATCAATGCTCAAGTCATTGGCCTTCAAGAAGTGGATCACTCACATCCACGTTCTGGTTCGATTAACCAGGCTAAAGAGATTGCCCAGAGCATGAAGGCGCAAGATTGGGCATTCGCTCCATGTTTTTACGTTATTGATGATCAACAAATAAATATTGATCCGAAGGAAACTCCCATTATTACCAATGCCAATGAATCCACAACAGCGGCCTACGGAATTGCCATAATTTCTAGAATTCCCGTTCAAGAGTGGCGTCGACATAATTTGCCGCTGGCCAAACTTGGTAAATTTATGACGATATCAACGAATGGAAAACTGGTCCGTATTTATGCCACAGACCATTCTCGTTGCGCACTTGCCGCAGTCTTGGCAGATGTCATTCTGATAAATGTTCACTTATCTTTCATCTGGCCCTTTAACTGGCGACAATTTCAATCTGTAAAAAAGTGGGCAAGTGAACTAGAAGCCGAATTCAAAAGGCCTGTCATTATTATGGGTGATCTCAATCTCCGGCGACTGGGCTGGGGAAATCGTTGGCATTCACTTATCGACGCGGTTACTTTTCCAGTCTGGAAACCCAAGCGCCAAATAGATTATTTCTTGAGCAAGAATGTATTTAACGTCTCCTCACACATTTACACATCAGCCATAAGCGATCACTTTGCTATATCAATGGATATAACAATCGAATAGAGGATAATAAAATGAATCAAGATTACTTAGGTAAAGTAGTTGTTATTACTGGTGCCAGCTCTGGTATTGGTGCCGCCTTGTCGAAAGAAATTGCTACTCGCGGCGGGTTTGTCGTTTTGGT
>JBAXSZ010000059.1:0-8412 GCA_037130455.1 Actinomycetes bacterium
AAATGCAAAACTTCTGCATACGAATTTTTAAGTCTTTGGGAAAACCTTTGGGAAAGTGCCTTCGCGGTAGGTCGCAATTATTGAAAAAATGCAGCAAAGTACTGATTAATAATGGTGTCCCAGATCGGAATCGAACCGACGACCTACCGCTTAGGAGGCGGTTGCTCTATCCACTGAGCTACTGGGACATGAAATGAATAATTGGCCAAATTGTAGGCAAATAGTCAGGTATTAGTTTAGTAATGACTTGTAGATAGATTTTCCCTCGATTAGACTCATGAAAAATCCCGTTTGGAGTTGGTTTTCATGAAGGCCCTTGTTATAGGCGCCGGTGGAGTTGGTCGGGCGATAGCCAATATCGCATCCCGTAGATCCTTTATTACTTCCATGGTTATTGCTGATCGGAGCCTTGCGCGCTCTGAAGCGGCCGTTGCCAGGCTTAAGGACTCCCGATTTTCAGCCACTGAGGTAAATGCATCAGAAATCGAAGATATCCGTGAACTTATTCGCAAGGTAGACCCAGATATCGTCATCAATGCGATCGATCCTCGGTTCGTTATGCCTATCTTTTTGGCGTGCGAATACGAAGATCGAAATTACATGGATATGGCAATGTCGTTATCAACTGCGCACCCAGTTAACCCGATGACTCAGACCGGAGTGATGCTCGGCGACGAGCAATTTGCTCGGGACTCCAATTGGCGCGACCGAAAGAAGTATGCCCTGGTGGGTATGGGTGTGGAACCTGGGCTCAGCGATGTCTTTGCCAAATATGCTGATGATGAGCTCTTTTCGCGCATCGATTCACTGACTGTTTTTGATGGCTCCAATTTAACTGTGGAGGGATACGAATTCGCTCCCTCTTTTTCAATCTGGACCACAATCGAAGAATGCCTTAATCCCCCATTGGTATGGGAAGAGGGTCGCGGTTGGTACACGACGGAACCATTTTCGGCGCTGGAAGTCTTCGACTTTCCAGAGGGAATTGGCCCAGTTGAATGCGTCAATGTTGAACACGAAGAAGTTGTGCTCATGCCGCGAAAGATCGCAGCTAAGCAAGTTAATTTTAAATACGGACTTGGAGCGCAATTTATTACCGTATTGAAAACCATTCATATGCTGGGGATGGATAAGAAAGAAGCTGTTGAAGTTCAAGGCGTCAAAATTGCTCCTCGAGATCTGCTCGCGGCAATACTTCCGGATCCTGCAACTCTTGGTGATCGAATGAAAGGTGCAACGTGCGCTGGAGTTCTAGTCAAAGGTTTAGATAAAACTGGCGAACCAAAGGCGGTCTATATCTATAACGTCGTCGACAATGCATGGTCCATGAAGGAATATGGCGACCAAGCGGTTGTTTGGCAAACGGCAATTAACCCAGTTATGGCAATGGAATTAATTGATAACGGAACGTGGAAACCAGATGGCGTGAACGGTCCAGAGTGGTTTGATGCAAAACCATTCTTAGATTTGTTGCCAACTTACGGATCTTCTTGGCATATCCGCGAAGAAGATGCCTCGGGAATCGTCAAGTAATTAGCTATGGCAATTGCACTTGTAACGGGAGCAACAGCTGGGATTGGTGAGTCCTTTTGCAGGCTCTTAGCCAGCAAAGGTTATGACTTGGTTTTGGTAGCCAGAAATGAAGCTCGGTTGGAAGAGCGCGCGAATGAACTTCGCGCAAAATATTCCATTGGAGTGGAAATTCTGGCTGCTGACCTTTCGTTACCTGAGCAGTTGGCTAAAGTGGAAGCACGAGTCCAAGACACCAAAGAACCAATCGAAGTCTTGATCAATAATGCTGGTTTTGGAATTAAAGAAAGTTTCTTACAGAGTTCTATTGAAGCCGAACAACGGCTCCTGGATGTCCTGGTAACAGCGCCCATGCGACTTATGCATGCCGCCCTTCCTCGAATGAAGGATGCCGATTCGGGAATTATCTTGAATGTTTCAAGCGTCGCTGGATGGATTGCCGGCGGCACCTATAGCGCCGCAAAGTCCTACCTCACCGTGATCTCGGAAGCTCTTCACACGGAGCTGTCGGACACCAAAGTTAAAGTCCACGTCCTCTGCCCAGGATTTACCCACACGGAATTTCATCAACGCGGGCGTATGAATATGAAAGGCCTTCCGGAATTCATGTGGCTAGATGCCGATCGGGTTGTGGCTACCGCCTGGGCGAATGCCGTGGCTGGGAAAGCGATCTCCATCCCGGGCTGGCAGTACTTGACTTTGAGCACATTGGCACGATTTGGGCCAAGGCCAATGGTTCGAAAGTTGGGAATGGGTGTCCGAAAACGACAACGCCGCGAGGCTAAGCACACCTAAATAATCACCAATTCTCAGCAAATTCTGTGTGCCTCACCACCTCTTTTAAAGGGCGCAATTGAAGGTCTCATCTAGACTGCCGTTACTAATGGAGACAACGTTGGTTTGCCCTACTTTGGAGGTCGCTTGTGTTTAAAAAATTGGCTGCAGTAACTTTGGTTGGACTTCTCATCACCGCTGGGCTTACGCCAGCAAACGCTGCCACCGTTAAACAAGGTACTGCCTGTACCAAAACTGGCGCAAAGACCACCGCGGGTGGCACTAAGTATGTCTGTGGGATAAACCCTGGAACTACCAGCAAAAAGTTGGTCTGGGTCACCGCCGATTGCATAACCGCAAACAATGAATATTTAAATAGCGTAAAGCAACTAGCAACCTTTACTTCCCAGGTAGCAAATGTGCAAAAGCAATTGACCGACAGCATCGCTGCTTCTAATGATTTGCTCGTTCTCCTTCAAAAGCAAATGGCAGATGCCGAAACCGCAGATTACGTAGTTGGGCGAGATGAAAGTGGAGTGCAACAATCCATTACGGGTCGCCAAGCTGCCATCGATAAGATCAAAGAGTTAATGGTGGCAACTCAAGCCAAAATGGCTAAGTCACAAGCTGATTCAGATGCTGCCGCTATTTCCCAAACTGATTTGCTGGCCAAAAAGGCAACTGCTCAAACTTCGTTAACTCAAGCGTTAGCTGACAAAGCCGCTGCACAATCCGAACTAACCAAGGTCACTGTTGCAAAATCTGTTGCTGTAACTGACAAGGCAAATGCTGTTGCCAAGAAGATGCCTGCATCAGTTATCGATCCTTTAACGAAGGCAATTGATTCATTAACTCAAGCGATCGCGCAACGATCCAGCGTTCTAAAGTCAGTAACTAACGTTGCCGACCAATGGAAAAAAGCAGTGGATTCATATCAGAAGACCTCTGATTTAGCCGGTGCTTCTATTTCACAATTTAAGACTGCAGTTGGAAGTTATGCTCGAGGCTTGGACAACAACCAGAAGGCGATCGATCGCCTCACCAAGATTCCGTTGGATTTCCAAACCAAGATTACTGCCGCACAAGCTCAAATCACTTCACTCAAGCAAAAGTTGACCGATGCCAATACAACAAAGGCGACCTTGCTCGTGAGCGTAAAGTCCAGCACTACTCAGGCCAAGCAATTGATGACCCTGACCTGTAAGGCAGGCCTGTAAAAAAACTAACCGATAATTGCTTCTGATGAAGTTACCTTTAGTGGGTACTTCATCAGGGCACTTCGGGCAGGCCCATTAATTAGCTTTCCGTTCAAGGCGAATTGCGACCCATGAGCCGGACAAATCCACTTCTTATCTTGTTCCATCACGGTAACGCCATTGTGGGTGCAACTCAGGTTGAGGGCACTTAGCCCGCTGGTTCCGGCAGCGCTTCGAACCAGCGCCAGACTAGATCCGTCGGCCAACCCCAGAACTACTGCCCCGCCAATCTTGGCTAGCCCTTTGTTCTTCTTTAAATCGATATGGATTTTTCCATCTTTGCCCTGCGTGATTCCAGTTGCAGCTTCAGCCGCATCGGGGAGAAAGCCCAACGAGAGCGTGGCAAGCCCGCAAAGCAGCGCTCGGCGACCTACTTGAACTTTGGCTAACGAAGGTTGTGATTCTGTGGTCACGTTTGGCCTTTCTTGGGTCAACTTCTAGCAACTAAAAGGGTAAGCACTCTTACATTGGCTCTAGGGCTGATTTACGCTCACCCTATGCCTTATGGCAGAGCAGGAACCTACCTCACCATTCGGTCAGCTGCGGCCGTTATCCTGGCGCTTCACCTGGGAATTCGCCTAGTTTTCCCGAATCCAGCGATATTTCCCGACCTGATCCTCTTCAACCTGGCTGCATTTCTGGCCGCTCTAGCAGCCTTTCGGGCTCCGGCCTTTAACGACCGCTACGTCCATATCAGTCTCGGGTTGGGGTTCTTTCTCTGGGGCGTAGGTTCCACGGTGTCGACAGTGGATACTTTCTATGCCATCAATTTCGTCCCAGTCCTGACCGACTTCTGTTACTCCCTTTTTTATCCATTGGTGCTCTTTGGGATGCTCCGAGCCATGACTTCCCGAAGGCAGATCAAGGCTTTAGAGATTTTCGATACCTTAATCATTGCCTTGGGTGTGACCAGTATGGCGGCTGGCTTCTTGTTGAAACCGGCGATGCTGCGCTTTGAAGGCAGTTCACTCACGGTCTTTCTCTCAATCCTCTACCCGGTTGGCGATATCGCGTTACTAGCCGTCACTCTTGCAATATTTCTCATGGCAGCGAAATCGCTTCGGACGTTTTTAATTCTCTTGGGAGTTACTGTTTTTGCAGTTACCGATCTGGTCTTTCTGGTCTTGTCTGCAAGTTCTAACTATCCATTTGGATCCTTAACTGATGATGGCTGGGTCCTGGGCTTAATTTTGATCGCTGAAGCGCTTTACTATCACGGTGGTGAATTCGAAATTTCACAACGCATTGCCTCTTTGGCCACGCTCTTAGCGCTCATGATGAGCGCAATCGCTTTGATTATCGCCGTCACTACACCTAACTATTTGCCAAAATTCATTTTGATTCCAAGCTTCATCACCATCGGGCTGGCATTCCTTCGAATGCAATTCGCCATTAAGTTCGCCGAAGAGAATAACCTCGAGCGAGAACTTTCCCGAACTGATGAATTGACTGGCATTGCAAATCGGCGCAGATTTTTAGACGAGTTGGCTCTTCTGCTTCGCAAAGAAGGTTCACTTCTATTATTAGATCTCGATGGTTTCAAAGCGATCAACGACAATTATGGTCATGAAGCCGGCGATCAACTTCTCAAACAAATTTCGCTTCGCTTTTCTCGGGCAATACCGACCGATGCACTTCTGGCTCGGTTAGGTGGCGATGAATTTGGCGTGATTGTTTATGGATCAGCAGAATTTGCTATGGAAATTGCCTATGCGCTTCGGGCTACGGTCACTTATCCCTTCGCATTGAAAGTGGCTACAGTTGAAGTGGGAGTAAGCATTGGCGTGGTGGCCAACGAGAGCACTAGTTTTTCGCAGGAGGAAATCCTCCGAAGAGCCGATAGCGCCATGTACCAGGCCAAACGCAACGGAAGTGGCGTCGTTACTGGGCTTTGATTTCTGCAAGTCTGGCCAAGGATTCCAAGCGTTCCTGCGCGTGATCCACAATGCGTGTGGGATAGCCGTGTTGGTAGCCAGTGTCGTTCAACCAAGGTTCATGAATCTGGATCCCCGGCAAGTGATTTAACTCCGGCACGAACCTGCGAATGTAATTTCCTTCAGGGTCAAATCGCTTTCCTTGTTCAATCGGATTGAAAATTCGATAGTAAGGCGAAGCATCAGTTCCACATCCGGCGGTCCATTGCCAACCGTGAGAATTAGAAGCTACATCGTTATCGATCAAATATTGCATGAAGTGATTGGCACCGTGTTGCCATTCGATATGCAAATCCTTGACTAGAAATGAAGCCACAATCATGCGCACTCGGTTATGCATCCAACCTTCAGCGATAAGTTGTCGCATTCCAGCATCCACCATGGGATAGCCAGTCCTTCCTTCACACCACGCTTGAAACTTTTCATCGGGTTGGTCATACCGCATCTGGGAATATTGTGGGGCGTAGTAATCGCGCGATGTGTGCGGATAGTGGTGCAGAACGTCAGCGTAAAATTCCCGCCACGCAATCTCTTTCCGAAAGACGTCATGATCTGGATCTTGTTTTAGAGTCGCCAAAATGGTTCGAGGATGAATTTCGCCCCAACGAAGGTGCGGGCTTAACCTGCTGGTACCTGGGATTCCAGGGATATTTCTTCCCGCTTCGTATTCAGATAGATCTCCGTCTTGAAATGCCTTCCATCTTTTCAGCGCCGCTTGTTCGCCAGCTTGCTGAAATTGGATGCCAACGGGTGGCTGCCAATCCGGAAATTGCCGGTCGGATGAATCAGGCGCAACTAGCTTCAAATTCTTGGGCGCCTGAACTGGTGCGCGCCAGCCATGAGTTAACCAAGCTCGGTAGAACGGTGTGTACACCCGGTAATTTGTGCCATCGGACTTTCGGACTCTCCCAGGTGATACCGCATAAATGCTGCCAGTTTTGTTAAGGTGAATGCCTGCGGCCTCAACCCGGGCATCGCGAGCTACGCCATAGGGAGCAAATTCCTCACTCACGTGAACGGAGGTTATTTGGTACCTGGAAATGACGCCCTGAAGCACCTCAACTGCATCCCCCGGGATTACCGCCAACATCCCATGCAGCGATTCATCCAACGCTTTTAAAGAGGCTGCCAAATAGGCATTTCGATAATCCCCTGCGCGCTCTGCCACTTCTAGATCCAGAATGAACAGGGCCAAGACATCCTGACCTTCATCTATCGCCGCCAAGAGCGCCGGGTTATCTGCCAAACGTAAATCTCGGCGAAACCAGAAAAGGGAGCGTGGCGCAGACATGACGGTATCTTGTCACCATGGAGATTATTAAGCGCTTCCAAATTCGAGATCTCCATGGTGAAGTGCATCGCGCCGACTTCAATGGCCGGATCGTGGATTTCTGGGCGCCTGCAGCAAAAACTGAACACATTATCGTGGCTCACGACGGGCAGAACATTTTTGATCGAAAAACAGCCACCCATGGACGCACTTGGAAGCTGGCACAGACTGCAACCCGAATATTTAGGGAACATGGCTTTACGCCACCATTGATTATTGGAGTTTTCCATGGGACCACAAAGGAAAATCCCTGGGGCCGAGCTCACGATTTAGCGCCGCAAGATCCATTTCAAAAAGGCCTAGTCGTGTCTCAAGAAAAGTATCGAGTAGTAAGCCTTGATGATTTACATTCCAATGCCTACCTGGACTCAATTGTGAAAATGATTGTTCCGCAGATTTGTGCCACGGTTAATGTCGAAGCCAGTCTGCAAAAGACTGCCCTTCTAGGTTCCAGTATGGGTGGACTCGCAACGCTTTACGGCATGGGAAGACATCCAGATTTCTTTGGCGCTGGATTATCTTTTTCTCCGCACTGGGTCATTGGCAATAATCCATTGGTCGACTCCCTGCTTAATGCGCTGCCCGCACCGACTAATCATCGTATTTGGATGGCACGAGGAACAAAGGGGTCTGAAAAGCAATATTCCGAACCCCAGCAGTACGCAAATCATAAAATGTTGCAATTAGGTTGGCGCGAAAATGAAAACTTCGCATCGCACATTTTCAAAGGCGACCGGCATAACGAACCTTCATGGGGAAGGCAGCTTGAATCGGCATTGAATTTTTGGCTCAGAAAGTCTTAGGACACACTTTTCAATAATTTGTAGATTCCTACGCCTGCGTTAGAAAAGGAAATCTTGCCTTCGATAATTTCTGGTCCGAAAAGCGTTTTTACTTTTCTCCCTCGAAGTACATCGGCAACGCTACATTTAGCTTTTTCTCGAGAGATAACGATGAGAAGTTTCTCCTTCTTGCTCTCTCGGATAAATGCGATCCAATTGTTTTCAACTCTAACCCATTGCATACCACCATCAGAGAGCGCATGAGATTTTCTGCGAATCGCAACCAGCTGCGAAACTTGGCTTAGAAAATCGTGATCCCAACCAGATCGATCATCCCAATTAATCGTTCTGCGTGCATCTTCTCCCCAAGCACCTTGTAGCCCTATTTCATCACCAGCAAATATGGATGGAACCCCCGGATAAGTAAGCAACAACCCCATACCAGCCAGGTGACGATCTCGATTTCCACCCACAACATTTCGAAATCGGGCCGTGTCATGGGAATCAAGAAGCGTCATGCTGGAAACCAATGAACGCCAAGGTACACCCGCGTTAAAGGAACGCATGCCAGCCACCATTTGTTCACCTGAAAAGTCCGGAATTGGTGCGGGAAGTCCGAAGAATCCAAATTTGATATCAGGATTATGTTTCAACCAACCCCAAACAGATCTCATAAAACCGTTGTAGTTCATAGTTCCATGCCAACCATTGCCATCTAGATCCACCGGAAAATTGTCAGCATTTTCCGCGACCAGCCAGGCATCGGGATTGACTTCATCCAGCGCTTTGCGAATCCCCCGAGTTAC
>JBAXSZ010000006.1:0-49820 GCA_037130455.1 Actinomycetes bacterium
TTAGTCATTCTTGCGACATTGGCAACGATTATCGCCTCACAAGCTCTGATAACTGGCGTCGCCTCTCTGTCTCGTCAAGCAATCCGGTTGGGCCTGCTTCCTCGGATGAAAATTGTGCACACGAGCAAAATTGTCGTTGGTCAAATATATGTCCCGGCAGTGAATCTTATTGTCGGTTTGGGATCGATATTTCTTGTAATTAATTTTAAAACTTCAAGTGCATTAGCCAATGCATATTCATTTGCTATATCTACAACGATGTTAATGACGACTTTGGCCTTCGGATATATCGCTGTGGATAAGTTACATTGGAAAAAGCAAGTCCTATATTTTGTGATTCCTCTATTGCTTATTATTGACATTTCATTTTTCTTAGCAACTGTAACGAAAATCCTTAAGGGTGCTTGGGTCCCGCTCTTGATTGGATTGCTCATCACCTACGTGATGTGGGTGTGGCGAAAAGGTCAGAAAGCTTTGGAACTCGCAGTTCGTGATCAAATAATTTCATGGGATGACGTTGAAAATACAATCGCATCAGGAAGTGTCTCCGTGATTCCAGATACTGGGATCTATTTATCTACTTCCGCCACGAAGGTTCCGCAAGCTTTGGCCGCACAATTAAGGAACTTGCACTCGTGCCCGCAATCGATTTTGATCGTTACCGTTATTCAGGGCGACATCCCGATCGTTACCGCAAAACCATTGCTTAAGGAAGTCAATTCCAGAGTTCGCCAACTCTATATTTGGGTGGGTTTCAAACAAGATGTCAATATTCAACAAACAATCATTGATTTCGTTATGTCAGAATCTGATGAGTTGAGCTGCACCTATTACCTAGCAGATAGGAAATTTATCGAGTCCTCCGAGGGTTCATTGAAAGGATTGACTGAAAAAACTTTTGCAATGCTTCATCGAAATTCAGCCACGGCATCTAGTTATTTCGGCTTACCAGAAAGTCGAGTTATTACCCTTGGCACTCAGATGGATCTTTAATTTTGGTTTTTTGCAATATTTGGTATAGCCGACGGTATTATGGAAAGAGTCAAAAGGGAGAATTGAATTGAAATTTCTTATTTCTGTTATCGACGACAAAGTTCGATCTCCGCATTCTCCAGAGGAGATGCAGGCAATTGATGACTTTAATGAAAAGCTCATGAAAGCGGGTCAACGCATCTTCGCTGGCGGCCTGGATTCGCCGGCTTTAGCAGCCGTGTTTGATTATCGGGATGGGGCAAAACTTTTTGCCCAAGGGCCGTTCATTGAATCTCAAGAATTTTTCAGTGGTTTTTGGATCATCGAAGTTGAAAATGTTGAGAACGCACGTGAACTGGCCGCTGAAGGATCATTGGCTTGCAATCGAAAAGTCGAATTACGACCATTACTTGGTTAACTTACGTAAATCGTTTCTTTCGATGCTTTATAGTCCCGCTTTAATCAGATCCGGGCTCGAAAATCATTAATGGGGTCCGCCAAGGCGAATGGGATGCTGATTCTTTGCCGGCATTCTTGTAGGCGCTTTTGATGGAACTCTTCATTGCTGACCGACTAAATTGAAATAGGAGAGCGGCGGCAGGAATTTCCACCAGGGCGGCCGTCACAAGCGCGACTTTGAAATCCACCCCTGCATGTGAAGTAACAACATCGAACCAAGAGTCAATAATTAGGAAGGTCGCGGAAATCATGGCGCCTGGGATAGCGATCTGACGCTGTTTCCACATAGCCCAACTGGTCGTTAAAAGCGCTGCCAACATTCCAGCATCAAACCCGACCCACGCTAAATCCCAATGCTCCGCACGATATGAGCTCGGAAGAGCTTTAACCAAATAAACCATCCAGCCGACCAAAATCGTTGAGGAGAGCAGCAGGAAGAGGCTGTTTATTTTGAGATGTTGAATGGATGTCGGGAACCTTCGTTTCATATCCTCATTGTCCACTATCGCCCGCCGCAGTTCCACCTTGCATTCCATATACCCCTAGGGGTATAGTAAATTCATTAGTTCATCCTTTTCGCAGAAGGTAGATGCAGATGGCAAGGATCGTTATTTTGGGGGCTGGGGTAGCTGGCCATACGGCCGCTCTTCATGCCAAACGAATGTTGGGCAAGAAGAATGAAATTATCGTTATTTCTCCGAATTCAAAGTACAACTGGATCCCCTCAAATATTTGGGTTGGGGTCGGCAAGATGACCGCAGAACAAGTTACCTTTGCGCTTGCTCCAGTTTATAAAAAGCTGGGAATCATTTTTCATCAAGCTTTGGCGCAGTCCATTCATCCAGAAGGAAATACTTCGACAGGCGCTGGGTATGTTCAAGTTAAATACACAACTGCCGAAAAGAATGGCGAAATAGCGAACATTGAATACGATTTTCTCGTTAATGCCACTGGACCAAAATTAAATTTTGCGGCTACTCCGGGATTAGGTCCAGATGGTTACACGGTCTCCGTTTGCACTTTTGGCCATGCGACAGATGCAGCAAAATCTTTGGAAGATGTAATTGCCGTAATGAAAACTGGTAAGCGACAAGCCATCGCTATCGGAGTCGGTCATGGCACATGTACTTGCGAAGGGGCGGCTTTCGAATACACCTTCAATGTTGAGCACGAATTGCGTATTGCAGGTGTTCGGGAATTAGCAGAAATCACCTACATAACGAATGAATACGAATTAGGTGATTTTGGAGTCGGGGGAATGGTTTTCTCTCAGAAAGGATTCCAAACCACTAGCAAACTTTGGACGGAGTCACTCTTTCGTGAGCGAAATATTAAAGCTGTCCTGGGTGCCCATGTAGAAAGAGTTGAACCAAATGAGGTTCACTATGAGTTAGTAGATGGCACAAAAGGAATTCTCAACTTTGATTTCGCAATGCTTTTACCACCATTCCGGGGTGTAGAACTTCAAGCCTATGACAAGGCCGGAAACGATATTTCGTCATCGATCTTTGCCCCATCTGGATTTATGAAAGTGGACGCTGACTACTCTGGTAAGCCTTACGAAGAGTGGCTTGCTGCGGATTGGCCGCGAACTTATCGAAATCCTTCGTACCCAAATATTTTTGCGGTCGGCATTGCCTTCGCACCTCCCCATCAGATTTCCAAACCTCGAAGATCACCAAATGGAACTTTGATCGCACCATCGCCACCGCGTACCGGAATGCCATCTGGAATTATGGGAAAACTGTCGATTATTAGTATCAAAGAGCTTATTAAGAATGGACCTGATGCGCAGGTGGGAACGGCTTCTATGGCTGAAATGGGCGCCGCTTGCGTGGCTTCTGCAGGTTCAGGGTTACGGGCCGGATCTGCGGCATCAATGACCATGTATCCCGTGGTACCTGACTATGTTCAGTATCCGAATTCGGGACGAAGTTTAAATGACACCTATGGCGAAATTGGGCTGGCTGGACATTGGATCAAACTGGCTTTGCATTACCTATTTATTTACAAGGCAAAGGCTCGCTTCGGCTGGTTTTTGATTCCAGAATAAGGAGAATTCACTTGGAAAATCCGAATGACAGTATAGCTCGCGCGCCTTTGCCAACGGAGAAAACCCTGAAGCAAAGGAGCAATGTATTCATTCAATTAGCAAGGTTTTGTGCCATTAATTACAAAATGATCAAGATGATTCGAAAAGGTCACCACCCTATGGAACGGAAGGTTAAATAAATGCAAGCTCTTGACCCTGTCTGCAAAATGACAATAGATAGTGAAACTGCTGCCGCAAAGGCAGATCACGATGGCGTTACCTACTACTTCTGCATGGTCGGATGTAAGGATGCGTTCCTTAGTGATCCTAAGAATTACCTTCCGAAAAAAGGCTTGCTTTCTTGGCTCAAGAAGTAAAACCCTGATGGAGTCTGTTGAAAGTAAGCAAAATGACTATCAACAATGATTCAAGCCACATATTGGCCGATAGTGCGAAAGTGGATTTGATCGTTGCTCGAATTAGAAGGGCCGAAGGACAACTAGGCGCAGTTGCGAGAATGCTTGAAGAAGGTCGAAATTGCGACGAAATTGTGATTCAAATGTCTGCGGTGAGCAAAGCCGTTCATACAGCTGCATTCACTTTAATATCGGCAAGTTTGGAAGAATCAATCATCGAAGGTAAGAGCAATCAGAAAGAAATTTCTGAGAGGCTGCAAAAACTATTTCTCAGTTTGGCGTGAAAAATGAAAAGAATGCTGGCAGTGATTCTCGTATCAGTTTTTGCATTGTCTGGCTGCGGAGGTTCGGCAGGAAAAGTGACGACACTCAACGCCGCCGATTTTGCAGCCAAGATTGCCGACAAAAGTATTGTCCTGGTAGACGTTCGGACTCCTAGTGAATTCGCATCTGGGCACATCTCAGGAGCAACTAACATCGATTTTGAGTCCGGCTCATTCGAATCGGATATTAAAAAATTGGATAAAAGCAAGGTTTATGCCGTCTATTGTCGAAGTGGAAATCGATCCGGGCAAGCAACTGCCCTAATGGCAAAAAATGGATTTGCAACGATTTTCAATTTAGAAGGCGGAATCATCAACTGGCAAAATGCCGGGGAAACTTTAATGGCCAATTAGATCTCAAACTACAGAAAAGGAAGACGTTAATGTGCAGTAAAACAACCTGTCGTAAATGCGGAAAAGCCTCTTGGTCTGGGTGCGGACAGCACGTGGAGCAAGTTATGCGGGGCATTCCTAAAGCCCAACGCTGCCAGGGCCATCAAAATGACCCTAAAGAACCTGGGCTATTATCCCGCTTATTCGGAAAGAAGTAGGAGAGGCAATTATGTGTAGCGCAGTTAGATGCAATAAATGTGGGAAGGCGACCTGGTCTGGATGTGGTCAACATATCGAAGAAGCGTTATCTGGATTTTCCGATGCGCAATTGTGTAAATGCAATTCTGACCTCTCCTCTTGGGTGCCTGGAAACTAAGGTGGTATTTACGAGTATTCGATCGTGAACACACAAGCTGGAGATAAGTGGCGGAGTGATTTAGCCCAGTGGGGAATACCTGCTCAGATTCTTGAACAAGCCCCGGAAAGCCCTTGGATTCACCCGCCAGAGCTTTTTCAAATTCCAGCGGTTATTATCGACTCACCTTCACATCAGGTGGCCAGGGAAGTTCTCCCGTTGGGCGGCTCAATTTTGGATATTGGATGTGGGGGAGGTATCGCTAGTTTTGCGGTTACCCCTCCAGCCAATGTTGTAATCGGAGTTGACCATCAGCCTGAAATGTTAGAAATGTATCTTTCCAATGCCCAAGTCAGGAATGTTTCGGCTAGCTCAATTTTGGGGTTTTGGCCAGAGGTTTCGACATCGGCACCTGTGGCCGATGTCGTTGCTGCTCATCACGTTGTCTACAATGTTTCCAACATTGAAGAATTTCTTCTAGAAATGGATTCCCACGCTAATAAAAGAACCGTAATTGAAATGCCACAATTGCATCCCTTGAGTAGTTCAAACACGTTGTGGGAACACTTTTGGAATCTAAGTCGCCCCGCCCAGCCCTCCCATTGGGATTTAATGAATGTCTTAACGGAGTTGGGTTTCGATGCGAAGCAGAAGTTGTGGGAAGGCGAAATGCGTTTTGAAGCGGATCTAGAAAAACAAGCGCACCATGCGCGGATTCGTCTATGTCTGCCAGCAAGTCGAGAAAGTGAAGTGCTGGATTATCTAAAAGAACACCAGCCAACAAGGGTTAGAAAATTGGCGACAATTTGGTGGGACAAAAGCTAATTGAAAATTGAATCCATTTCTTCGGAAAAGCGCGACCTCTTAGCCAATATCTTGGTAGCAATACAATTTTCGATTCTTGCAATAGTCGGAATCACTGCAATTCTCAACATTCAAAACCCGATTCATAGCTACTTAGCTTTCGAAGTAATTCTCATTCTTGCCGGAGGAATAGTTATTGTAAGTGCCGCAAAGGCGCTGAGACTTTCATTGAGAATTTCACCGATTCCTAAGCCAGACACAGAGTTTGTTATTTCCGGCATCTATAAATATGTGCGACATCCTATGTATCTAGGCGTCATTTTGATTGGATTTGGTGCAGCTGGTTTTGCTGACTCTGGTCTCACATGGGTATTACAAGTCATTCTCATTATTAATCTAAATGTCAAAGCCAATTTTGAAGATGCATTGCTCAATGAATTACATCCAGAATCCTGGCATTACCGAACCCATACATCAAAAATCTTGCCGTGCTTGGGTGGAAGTTGTCGAACTGGATGCCAGCAAAAGTAGTTAGACCACTTTACTTTCACCGTTTCCCAGCAGAACCGGGGTTTCGTCCAGCTCAAAGGTTTCTTGATCGGTGAAGAGTCTAGATCTAATGATGAAACGTAGACCTTCTGGTGTCTCTAATGAAAAACCACCACCACGTCCGGGAACAACATCCAAAGTAATATGAGTATGTTTCCAATACTCAAATTGCTCCAAAGAAATCCAAATCATAATTGGCTCTTCGATACCAGGAATCACAAGCTCACTCAAAAGCACATCGGAACCACCTACGCGAAATTCTCCAGCCAAATAACACATCGGAGCGGATCCGTCACAACAACCCCCGCTTTGATGAAACATCAATGGCCCGTGGATAGCTGTTAGTTTTCGGATGAGATCATCTGCGGCAGGCGCGGTTTCGGCTCGCTTGGGCAGAGTTCCGTAGATCAGGCTCATATAGAAAGGTTACCCCGAAAACCATTTCGTGATGAAAGAAGCCGGGACCGTTTCCAGCCCCGGCTGGTTAAGTTGAATGTCGATTTAAAAGAAACCCAACTTGCTTTCAGAGTAACTTACCAAGAGGTTCTTGGTCTGTTGGTAGTGGTCAAGCATCATCTTGTGGTTTTCGCGGCCGATGCCGGAGGACTTATATCCGCCGAATGCTGCATGAGCTGGATAAGCGTGATAGCAATTTGTCCAGACGCGTCCGGCTTGGATTTCACGTCCAGCACGGTATGCAGTGTTCATCTTGCGAGTCCAGACACCGGAACCAAGACCGTACAAGGTGTCGTTGGCTATGGTCATTGCCTCATCGAAGCCATCGAATTTTGCAACCGAGAGAACTGGTCCAAAGATTTCCTCTTGGAAGATACGCATGTTGTTGGTACCTTCAAAGATCGTTGGTTCAATATAGAAACCACCAGAGAGGTCTCCGCCCAAATCTACCCGGTTGCCTCCCATCAGTAGTTTGGCACCTTCTTGCTTACCAATTTCGATGTAACTGAGGATCTTCTCCAATTGATCATTGGAAGCTTGGGCGCCTAGCATGGTGTTGGTGTCCAAAGGATTTCCTTGAATGATGGCCTTGGTACGAACCATGGCATCTGCTAAGAATTGATCATAGATAGGAGCATCGATTAATGCACGCGAAGGGCAGGTACACACTTCACCTTGATTCAGGGCAAACATATTGAAACCTTCGATGCACTTGTCGTAGAAGGAATCTTTTTCATCGGCAATATCTCGGAAGAAGATATTTGGAGACTTTCCACCAAGTTCCAAAGTGACCGGAATAATGTTGTCTGATGCATACTGCATGATCAATCGACCAGTAGTGGTTTCGCCCGTGAAGGCAATTTTTGCGATTCTGCGAGAGGAAGCAAGAGGTTTTCCAGCCTCAACACCAAAGCCATTGACGATATTGATGACTCCAGCAGGTAGTAGATCAGCAATGAGATCCATAAGGAACAGGATTGAAACTGGAGTTTGCTCGGCAGGCTTTAAGACTATGCAGTTTCCAGCAGCAAGTGCTGGAGCCAGTTTCCAAACAGCCATCAGGATTGGGAAGTTCCACGGAATGATTTGTCCGACAACACCTAGTGGCTCATGGAAGTGGTAGGCAACGGTGTCATGATCCAACTCACCAATGGAGCCTTCTTGAGCACGAATCGCACCAGCAAAATATCGGAAGTGATCGATTGCCAGCGGGATATCAGCAGCCATTGTTTCGCGCACGGGCTTTCCATTTTCCCAAGTTTCAGCAACCGCGATCTTCTCCAGATTTGCTTCCATCCGATCGGCAATTTTGTTCAGGATGATTGCGCGTTCGGTGGGTGAAGTCTTTGTCCAGGTCTTTGCCGCTTCATGGGCCGCGTCTAGGGCAAGTTCAATATCCTGTGCATTTCCGCGGGCGACCTCACAGAAGACGCGACCTGTCACCGGAGTCACATTTTCAAAGTATTGGCCCGATGAGGGAGCTACATACTTTCCACCGATCCAGTGGTCATAGCGTGGCTTAAAATCAGCAACTGCCCCTGCTTGACCAGGTTGTGCGTAAACGGTCATTTATATTTTCCTATTCCGGAGCGCAGAGTTGCGTTCCAATTTTTTGTAACGTACTCCGATTCGGTGTGATTTAACCCTCACTTTTCGCTTCTCTGTCCCTAAACGCCTCAGTCGGATAGTGGTTACCTATCCAAATGGCTAGGGGTACAGGTAGCATCGAGAGGTGGAAATTGAGGTTCGAACTGATGTGCCACTTGGGCGGCGCTCGCCTATGGCAAAGACCAGAGTGGTCGTGGCAGATCGAAATGTGATTTCCAGGGTAGGTATTCGTTCGATTCTCGAGAGGAATCCCGGAGTCGCGGTCGTCGCTGAATCCACCACCTATGACGGAGTTCTAGATGCTGTTGATGAACACGGTCCGGACGTTTTAATTATTGATTTGGATTTAGGCGATGACACAACGCGCGGACTTCGTATCTGCGAAGAGATAACCGAGAGATTTCCCCACACCAGGATCTTGGTGCTGTGCCAAACCCTTAATGAGTTAGTGGTGGTTGAAGCCCTTCGAAGAGGGGTGACAGGCTATCTATCGAAAGATGAAATTAAGGCCGATGAGTTAAGCAAAAGTGTGAAAGCCGTTCAAGATGGGGAAACCGTTTTAGGTAAAGGCGTCGGATCTATTATTGCAAGGGGATTGGGTTCCACCAGAGAAACTACAAAGCATCTATCAAGCCGCGAAGTTGATGTGATTCGCCTAGTTGCAAAAGGCCTAAGCACAAAGCAAATTGCAAAAGACCTTTTTATATCTGAAAGCACAGTTAAATTCCATTTGCAGAACGCTTCACGAAAACTAGATGCACATCGCAGAGCAGAAATAGTGCATCGAGCTACCGCCGCTGGACTTCTTTAGGATGACTACATGAATGAATTGCCACCGTGTCCATTATGCAAATGCGAATATACCTATGAAATGGGCGCGCTAGTTGTATGTCCGGAGTGCGCGCATGAATGGAACCCCACTGATGGTGGGGAAGCGGTGGACACGGTCAAAGTCGTTAAGGATTCTGCCGGGAACATTTTGACCGATGGAGACACGGTGACCATCGTCAAGGATATGAAAGTAAAAGGAAGTTCCTTAACCCTGAAAGTGGGAACGAAAGTTCGAAACATCAGATTGGTTAATGGACCTGGAGATCACGATATCGATGCCAAAGTTGATGGATTCGGGCCAATGAATTTAAAATCCAGCATCGTCAAGAAGGCGTAGGGCAGATCTCATGAAGCGGATAATGGCCATAGTTCTCATATTCATATCTCTCTTTTTTTGGGAATCGCCCGCTAATGCCAAGGCTATTTTCCCCACCTATGCTCCGACCTATTTTGCTGGGCTTGTGTCGAAGGCAATGGTGCTTTCTACAGGGAGTGAATGCACTGACGGCGCAAAGCAGGTTTACTGGTTGGCAGGAAAAGGAACTTTCGGAAATAACTATCCTGGAGTTAATGTTTTCGAAAAAGCAGCTGGAACGTGTGGCAGTTCAACTGGGTTTACTACCAAGATTAGCTCTATAAGTATTAATGGCTTTAAAGCTGAAATTTGGAGTAACTGCGCTGGAGTCTCCAAATGTACGACCTCAGTAATTCAAATGAATGGCGGTCTTATTCGTTGGGTTCAGGTGAGTAAGTCTGGCCAGAAAACAGCGATCGATGTTACTGGATATAACTTGCCATACCGTCAACTTCTGGCAGTGGCGAAAGGCATTACAAAGATCTAGATCACCTTGTCTTGGCTAATCTAGAATGGTCTGGAAAACTCAGTCTTTTCAGTTGCTTCCAATTCCAGTAATCGATTCCATTTAGCATTGCGTTCAGATCCATGTGTCGAACCAACTTTAATTTGACCGGCGCGCCAACCAGTTGCCAGATCTGCTAACCAAGAGTCTTCTGTTTCTCCAGACCTTGCCGAAACGACTGTCGCAAAATTGTGGGATTGCGCGATCTTCAAGACCTTCTGAGTTTCTGACACAAGTCCATTTTGATTGGCTTTGATGAGAATTGCATTTGCGGCTTGTGTCGAAATTGCATTCTTAAGCCTTGATGCGCTGGTGGTGAGTAGATCATCTCCCAGGATTTGTAAATCTTTTGGAGCGATGGAAGAGAAAGCCGTCCAAGACTCCCAGTCATCTTCAGCGAATGGGTCTTCAATCGAGACAATAGGAAGATTACTCACCAGACCATTTAGGTAGTCCACGAAATCTTGTGACGAATAAGTTTGGCCTTCAGTACGGAGATGGTATCGACCATCATGGAAAAATTGTGTTGCAGCAACATCCAGCGCTAGTGCAACATCGATCCCTACATCTAACCCAACACTTTCAATGGCATCCATAACGAAAATGCAGGCATCTTCCATGGTTTCGAAGGCAATTCCCAAGCCACCTTCATCAGCGACGAGATGAGTGACGTTCCCCGCCTCACGCCCCAATCGCGCGGCTGCTTCTCGAATAGCGACAATCCATGAAATTGCTTCGGTAAAACTTTGAGCCCCCACTGGGATAGCTAATACATCTTGAATATCCAAGGTGCGATTTGCATGCGCTCCGCCAGAAAGAATATTCACCATGGGCATCGGAAGAAGGAGATTTCCGTCAGGTTGGAAGGAGCGCACAAGTGAGAGGTGTGATGAATGTGCCGAAGCCATTGTTGCTGCCAAAGAGACCGCTAAGGTGGCATTTGCCCCTAACGAAGAATGGTCTGGGCTGGGATCTAAATCGATAAGTTTTTGGTCAATGAGCTCAAGATCTGCCGCTAGGCCCAGAATCTCCGGAGCGATTCTTGTATTGATATTTTCAATTGCCGCATGGACGGAGTTTCCTCCAAAAAATCGTTCGGCTAAGTGAGATTGATGATCGCGAAGTTCTTTAGCTTCATGTATACCAGTTGAAGCCCCGGAAGGTACTCGGGCCGAATGCGATGTCCCATCTTCCAAGGAGATGGAGGCGGCAACCGTTGGTTTTCCACGCGAATCTAGAACTTGGTAGCCGAAAACTTTCGTAATCTTCATCGCGCCATCATTTCAAAAAGGTCGGAGACGGGTTCATATACGTCTGACATTATCACTGACTTTGTAAAGCGTTGAAGTTTTGCTTGTTGGTTGGAGTTTAGATAATTTACCGGGGATTTTCCCTCAACTCTAGCCAGCGCAATGAGCGCCGTGTGTTTGGCAAGGGATGACGGTAGCGCTCGAAGTTGTTCGTATTCACAGAGAAATTCGGCCGCGATCAGCGATAAATGCTTAGCATCGGCAGTCGCTTCGGCTCGAAAGAATTTGCAGAGCAGATGAGCTAGCAAGAAAGCCAGGTCAAAGACCGGATTTCCAACATGGGTCACTTCAAAATCTAAAATGAAAAGATTTCCAGTCGGAGAGACCATGAAATTCTTAGGAGAAAAGTCGCCATGAACGATACTGCTTTCATCATTTTCTAACTCATCAATCAAACCCTGAATCGCAGCTCTTAGGGCCTGATTTCTCTCCGCAACAAATCTATAAAAAGGATCTACTCGTAACTGTTCAAAGAGTGTGTCTTCTCGAAACTTGGCGCGCGAGTCTCTATTCGTTTCCCCGAAAATATGCCATTGCCCCAAAGTGCGACCCAATATCGTCGCTATTCCAGGTTGATAAATCCCGGCGAGAAGATCGTCTTTCCAAACCGTGCTTCCAAGGGGAACTCTTTCCATTCCTAAGACAAAATTGTTTGGGTCTATGAAAAGCAGTTCAGGTACTTGGTCGGGGCTGAGCGAGTGAAAGAGTTTCAATGCATCTGCTTCTACAATTGCTCGGCGTTGGTCTGCTTCCCACTTTTCCGCAACTTTGAGTTCGGGAAGAGCTTGTTTAATAACAATGTTTTGCTTCTGCGTAGATACTGCAATCACCGTATTGGACACGCCACCAGTGAGAATTTCCACAGTTGCGGTTTCGTTCTCCCCAACAATGCCTTGCCCGATTAAATAAGTCAGAACCGTTTGTTCCGTTAGTAATTCAACCGACAACTTGGGCTCCATCCATTAGTTGGCGATTAGCGTGAATAATGAAGAATCGCATCCCAGTCCCATTCAATGCCAAAGCCTGGATCCTGAGAGAGAACGGCGGAGCCATCAATAATCTGAATAGGTTTAACCAGAAGATGATGAAATAGGTCTATTTCATAGACCGGATCCAAATATTCCATTCCACCGGAATAGAGATTTGGGATTGAGGCCACTAATTGCGAGTGCATTTCCGTGTGAATATGAGTGGCAATAGTTTTCCCTTTTTCGTCCGCTAATTTGGATGCAGCAAAGAATTCGGAGACACCACCGACTACCAGAGCATCCAGACGTAACACATCGGTTTGGTTGTAATCAAGGACTTGGGCACACATTTTGGAGGAAGCTAAGGATTCGCCGAAGGAGACAGGTACTCCGGTTGCTTCTCGGAGAGCTATCGCTAAACGACCTTCGGATTCCAAGAATGGATCCTCGACAAAAGAAATTCCAAATTCCTTGATGAGATTCACCCTGGTTATTGCGTTCTCCAAAGTTTTAAAGGTGCGGAATGCATCGACCGCTATTTCTGCAGCGTTACCAATTTCTCTTCGGAGAATTTTCAATCGTGCGGCATCTCGCTCTGGGGTTTTGGCGCCAATAACTATTTTGAAAGATGTGATCCCACGTGATTGAGCAAAACCTATCTCTTCGATGAGACCGGCCTCATCATCGCCATAGTGGTATCCAACAACAGAATAAATAGGTATCGATGATTTTGTAGATCCAAAGAGCGAAGCGAGGCTTTTATTAGCCCGTTTTCCCATGATGTCATGAAGTGCCATATCCACTGCACTGACTGCGGCGGTAAAGGTTCCATGTTCTGCCGATTGCCAGTTAAATGCCAATATTTGATTTCGGATGTGATCTGGATTTTCAGAAGTGCTACCTAATGCCAAGGGCGATATGACATCTTCAATAATTTTTGCGATGGGCAGGCCTCGACTATAGGAGTAGCCAATTCCAATGATGCCATCGGCGGTCGTGATTCGGACAACGCAATAGGTGCGATGGGTGATGCTGGCCGAACCAACGGAAAGCGGCTGGGCCAAAGGGACTCGAGCATCAAAGACTTCTATTTTGCCAATGGTGTCCATTGAATTAAGTCTAAACCTGTTGACGCCGAAATAGTCAACTGTTTACAATCAAACTCCTGTCGAATCTCATTAATGATGCGGAGTTTTCATGAAGGTATTGCTCTTTGGTGGGACCCGATTCATGGGTAGGTACGCACTTAATTCGTTATTAGCAGCCGGTGCAGAGGTGACTATTGCCAATCGTGGTACTCGAGAGGAGAACCTGGGCGCCACCAACGTTATTTGTGATCGATCCCAGCCTGGTTCGTTGGAACAATTCGCAGACTCCACCTTCGATGCCATCATTGACTTTTCCGCTTATTCGTCCAGTTGGGTAGAGGAAGCCGGCAATTTCTTTGCCAAGAAGATCAAGAAATACATATTTATTTCGACTGGTGCCGTCTATACCTCTAGCAACATTTTTCCGATCACGGAAGATTTTCCTAAAGGCCCACCTCATCCCTTCGCCGAATACGCCAAGGAGAAGAACCGGTCTGAACAGTTACTCCTGGACTTTAGCGATAAAGGATATTTCCAGACCACATCCTGTCGGCTGCCTTTCGTTATGGGTCCAGATAATTACGAAGATCGAGAATCCTTTGCTTTCAGCAGATTGATGCTAGGCCTGCCGATCCTTTTGGGTAATGGTGGAAAATCAATCCATTCCTTTATTTACGCTGGAGATGTCGCAAACGCTTTGGTGACGATTCTTAAAGCGGATAATTCTGTAGATAAGCAGGCATTCAATATTGCAGTTCCGCAGGCGACCACCAGCCGAGGTTTTGTCGAACTGGCAGCCAAGGTATGTGAAAAAGTTCCAAATATTATTAGTTACGACCCACGGGATTACGACTTAGATGTCCAAAATTTCGATCTCAAGAACGTTGCCTTTCCATTTCCTGAAAACAACGGATACTTGGGTTCAGAGAAAATCAATCGAGTTCTGGGATTTGCTCCAGAAAAGTCACTTTCGGATATGTTGGAGATATATTTTGCCTGGTGGCTTGAGCAGGGCAAGTTCACACCAAAGGAATATCCTTTGGAAACGCGAATCCTTGCAAGTTTGAAATAGCCCTTGATGCCCATAACTGTTTTTGTGAAATTTGCTACTGTCCGAGTATGAGTGCAGACAAGTTAATTTCCAGTGGCGGCCCTTGGGAAGCCTCAATCGGGTATTCCAGGGCGGTAGTTGCCGGCGAATACGTTCATGTTTCGGGTTCGACTGCAACCGTTGATGGAGAACTTCAACATGAAGGAGATGCCTACGGGCAAACCTTGGTGGCATTCGGAGTCATTGCAAAAGCCTTAGCCCAAGTGGATTACACACTCACAGATGTAGTGCGAACCAGGATTTATTTATCGGATGAAGCTGATATGGATGCCGTGGGCAAGGCACACGGGGAACTCTTTGGATCAATTCGACCAGCCGCAACAATGTTGGCTGGAATCAAATTTATCAATCCCAAAATGTTGGTCGAAATCGAAGTGGACGCCTGGAAGCGTCGCCAAGATTGAGGACGGAATTAATTAGCCAGTGACTTTGATACTACGGGCATTCCGGATGTCAGATGAGTCAGTTGCCAGAAATGCCGAAGTGCAGATGCCTAATTTCCTTTTACATTTCCGACGCGATGATCCATGGCAATCCTTTTTGGATACCATCGAAAAATTTAAAGCAGGAATAGATCTTCCCGCTCCCTGGCTACGTAGCGATTTCCTCGCAGCGGAAGTTGACGGCCAGCTGGTCGGTAGAGTTTCCATCAGATGGGAAATGAATGACTTCATCGAACGCGAATGGGGCCATGTCGGGTACGAAGTACTTCCTCAATTTCGAAACAACGGTTACGCGACTTCCATGCTCATGCAATCAGTTTCGTTGCTGCGTGGCGAAGGAATCTTGTACCCGATCGTCACGGTGGACCGTGGCAACGACGCTTCGATTCGAGTCATTGAAAAATGCGGGGGAGTGCTTGAGGAAACAATTTACGTTGATAGAGAAGGAACTGAAGTTTTCTACAGATATCTGGTTAAAGAATGAAATCTTCTTTCACACAGTGGACCAACGAAAAAATTCGTAAATATGATTTGCGGGATCGGGTAGATCGGACGTTGGAGCGAGATCCTTTTTCTGCTGGAAAAAGACCGGTTATCCGATGGATCAAAGGTGATGGTTTGGATGATGTTGTCACGCAGGCAGCCATTGCTCAAGCAACCAGACTCTTTGGAGACCAGGTTGACTACTGCCTCTTAACGCAAGGAATTGCGCCGGATCGTGCTCGCGAAGTGCTTTCATGGGCTACACAACCGGTTGAATGGCGCCCCATTTCAGGAGCGGATAATCCTTGGCTACAACAAACTTTATTCAATGCAGGTTGTGATGAAAATGATTTTGGCTATTGGTGGAAATGGTTTCCTGAGCGAGTGCGACCTGATGCACCGGAATGGATCCTCGATGGCGACATGGTGATCCTAAAAAGACCACCTTGGTTCGAGGAGTGGATATCTGGACGTGATCGTATCCGAGTTTCTCAATTTCAAAAGTTGACTGAAGAAGATCATATTTATGGAAGGTACGAAGATTTTGTAGATCCAGAGGTGCGTCTTTATTCAGGATTGATATCTTTACCTGCCAAGTTGAGTTATTTAGAGGGATTTAAGAAGGTACTCAACAAACTACCACTGCAGTTTCCACATAATGGGAAACGAGATATGTGCGAGCAAGGAGTAGTTGCAGCGACCTTTCAAGAATTTGACCCCATTCCTATTCCGTTGGAGGAATTCCCGTTTGCTCGAGGGTATGAAATGGAACTGGATTTTGGAGATGGCACAATCAATGATGATTATTGGGGTGTGCACTTCGGAAATGCCTTTGTCATGAAGAATGTACATTTCCATGCAAAGCAAGATTTAGGCGAAATCGTAAAAGTTGAAGATGCAGATCTATTTACCAGATTCCGTTGGTTATCGGGCGGGATTGGACAGTGGGGTTTTGCTGGTTGGGGAATGAGTGAAGAAATTGCCCGAATCATTGTCAGTGAAATGCCAAACTTGCCGTTTAAGAGAATTCTGGAAATCGGAACTTCACGGGGATATATGGCGGCCATTTTGGCTGCTCACGGTGCGTTGGTGACGGCAATTGATGTGAGCGATCGAGGAGCCAAGAAGAATCTAGAAGGCTTGACGGCAATCTTCCAACAAAGTGATGCATTGGAATTCTTGAAAAAAGAGAAGAGATTCTTCGACTATATCTGCATTGATTTGCACGGAAATTCCTGGAAAAATTGGAAAAAGATGTGGCCATGGTTATCCAGTCGAATTGGACCTGGAGGAAGAATCGTCATCAATAACGCCACGCTTGACTCAATACCTGAATGGGCGCACGAATCCGGTGTTAGAGAGTTAGGTGAAGTCCTTTCCTTGGATGAAAATTGGAAAGTAACCCTTCATTCGCACCCACTTCCTGGGGTACTGGTTTTAGAATTGCTGTCATGATTGTCAGCCTTGAATAAGTTTCGGCGCATCAAGGCTGCACCGTTGGTCATGATAGCTCCTTACGTAATGTTGATGATTTTTTGCGGCTTTTTGCCATTACTCCTCTCGCTGGAAGAAATTGGAAAGCCGTCTTGGGTAAACCTTCATGGCAGCTACACGACGATTTACAAAGTCCTGGCCGATTTCAGGGTAGTTCCTGCCTTGTGGCACGCATTCTTTCTTCTGGTTTGCTTTGTCCCACTTATGATTGTGGTGGTTCTCGCGATTTCTCTACTCTTGGATGCGACACCTGTTCGCGGCAATACCTTCATGCGGTTGATTTTTCTCTTACCCGGAATAGTTCCAGGAGCCATCGCAGTCTTTATCTGGAATTCGCTTTTAAGTCCGCATATTAAATGGGATGCCAGCAATATTGGATGGCTCATTGGAGGAATACTCTTTTCATCCAGCGTGGGAAGCTGGATCGTAATTCAATACGGCTCGCTTCGTTCTATTTCGCCAGAAGTGCTAGAGGCCGCGCGAGTAGATGGGTGCAACCGGTTGCAATTAGCGATTCAAATTAAATTGCCGATGATCAGTAAATATATTGGTTATATGACAATCTTGCTGATCGCCTCCGTAATCCAAATATTTGTCGAACCCAATCTTCTTACAGGTTCAGGTTTGACCACTGATTGGTCACTGAATCAGGTTTCTTATAGCTATGCATTTCGAAACGGTGACTTTGCCGGAGGGACTGCATTAGCACTGGATATGCTGATTCCCAGCATATTGTTGGCAATGGTATTTATAAGGCGGACAGATTTTCTCAAGAATTCGGAACGGATATGAAGTTCTTTAATGAGAAAAGAAACGCCGGAATAATTAAATTAACGCTTTGGACTATGACACTTGTGGTCATGCTTCCATTTCTCTGGTTGGTGAAAATTGCCGGTCCAAATTATTTTGGTAACTTGCAGGCGATATTTCACGCCCAAGATGGTTTGGTTTTAATCTGGCTCAAGAACTCGGCAGTATTCACACTTACCTCTTTACTGATTTCAGTGCTCTCCAGCATTATCGGAGGTTTTGTCCTAGCGGTTCTGTACATTCCATTTCGAAAAACGCTTTTAGTTTTAACTTTGATAACGATGTTGATTCCGATTACGGCGATGGCAATGCCACTTTATGTGTTGATCGACAAAGTTCACCTTCACGACTCCATCCTGGGATTGATAATCTCAAGTTCCTATTACCCCTTTGGAGCCTTCCTGTCTTACCTGTATTTCAGTTCGGCTCTTCCAACAGACCTTGTCGGCATGGGAAGAATGGATGGACTTGGAGATTGGGGGATATTTTGGCATTTGGGAATTCCTCTCTCCAAATCTCTGTGGTCGATTGTTACCTTTTTCTCATTCATAAATCTGTGGAACAGTTATCAATTGCCGAAAGTGCTCTTGGATAGTCCGGCACATTCGACATTACCGATTGGGCTGGAACTACTTTTTGGTAATGGCAGCGCAGTTGTGGGGGTTCTCATGCTCGTCCCAGCGCTAGTGCTGTACTTGTTCTCTCAACGAGCAATTGAACGTGGAATATTTAGTGGTGCGGTAACTGGCTAAGAGACCCACCCAAAAATAGATTTAATTGCGCCAAAAATCTGCTATCCAACTAGTGCCACCATTGGGTTTAGTACTCCCTTTAGGGAGATTGAATTTTGCCCCAACAAGCGGCTTAAAGGTGACTTTTATGAGATAGAGATGTCCGTGAGTTGTCGTCGGCTGGGAAAGTATTACAGAAACCTTCGTGGAGAAAATTTTGCCAGCCGCACAATTTGGAATGCAATCATTTTCAGAATAGAGCGCAGTTCCCATGGCGCTTTTTGAAGTCCAACTACTCCATTTAATACCAGTTAATCCAGCTCCAGCATCGGCACAGAATTGAGTGAGGGAATTTGGTTTTACTTGAGCGGTGCCACAGTTGTTGACATAAGAATTGGTGGCGGCATGCAAAACGGGTGCGGCCAGAAAAAGCGAGATTATGGAACTGAGAAAGAGAATTTGGGAAATCTTTTTGAGAGTTTTCATGAGTCCAACTTACCCCAACATTTGTATGGCTCTATTCCAGGTCTTATCAAGGTCAGCATCTTCAGGGAATCTTCCAGCGATTTCTAAATCGACAAGTCCGTGCAAAAGCGCCCAAACCGCCCGGGCATGTTCGTGATCCTTTCCGGTAATCTGAATAATCATTGCGGTCACTCCAGCTTCCAACCCGATGGGCAATCGCTTTCGAAGAAGTGGAGTACGAAAAGTAATTTCGTAAAGATGAGGGTTAGAGATAGCCCAGTTGCGATAAGCAAGGGCTTTTGCTCTTTTGGTTTTCCCACTTGCGCGAATTGCATCGGCAAAATTTGAGATTCCGATTGCTTGTAAGTCCGCGATTATTTCGTCTCGGTTGTCAATATGTTTATACAAACTTGGAGCTTTCATGTGTAGTCGATCGGCCAAGGCCCTCATGGAAAGTCCTGCTAACCCTTTAGCTTCGAGTAAAAGTAGGGCTTGTTCGGTGATGCGCTCCCGAGTTGGGCCGAGTGTGTTCGCCATAGTACCTTTAGGCTAACACTGTTAGCCAAGGAGGTTCCATGTTTGTTTCTGGGAAGCCGAAGAGATGGTTGCGCTTGGATGGGCTAGTTCTTTTTATCGCCAGCATCGTGCTATTTAATACGACTCAACAAAGGTGGTGGCTCTACCCAGTACTGCTCTTTGTTCCGGATATTTTTATGATCGGCTATATGGCAAATGCAAAAATAGGTGCCCTGTTGTATAACTTTGGCCATAGATATTTTGCGCCATCACTTCTCATCCTCTTAAGTTGGCGCAATCACTGCGACATCGCCTTAGCCGTTGGAGTTATTTGGTTCGGCCACATTGGTTTTGATCGATTGTTTGGATATGGGCTCAAATATGACTCAAATTTCAAGGATACTCATCTAGGAAATTTGGCATAGATCCCTTTTAGAGCTGCTTGTGGAATCTCTTTGGATCCCGTTCCATACCAAAAAGCGTTTCCCACCTGGCTCGTGTAAGTTGGTGACCGTCCTGCTTGTTGGTGTTTGGAAGGAATTTCATGTTCAAATTAGCTCGCTTTTCTTATCGATTCCGTTGGGCAGTTATTGCCTTCTGGGTGCTTTCCATCCTGGTAGTCGGGGGAATTAGCAAGCAAGTTGGGTCGGCTTTTAATAACTCTTTTACTCTCCCCAATACGGAGAGCGCTACAGCCTTGAAAATTATGGAAAAGACCTTTCCCGCGCAAAGTGGGGCAACGATGCAAATCGTCTTCAAAGGTGCATCAGATCTAACTCAGGGAGAGCAGGCGCAAGCTATTTCTTCCCTCATTTCCCAAGTTTCGGCTCTTAAATCAGTAGCCTCGGTGGACTCGCCGCTCTTGGCGGCAGACAGGTCTCTCAATCCCAGCAAGACCATCGGATTTGCGACAGTCCATTTTTCCGGTTTGGGAATGGATTTGCCTAAAGGAGTCGTCAAGAAAGTTATGACGACCGCGCAGTCGTTTCGATCCAAGAATCTTCAGATTGAACTAGCCGGAGATATTGTTAAACGCGAAAATCAAGCCCCGCCAAGTTCCAGTGAGGGCATAGCAATCTTCGCTGCTTTCTTCGTTCTTCTCTATACCTTTGGAAGTTTGATTGCCACGCTGATTCCACTATTTGTGGCTGTTTTTGGATTGGCTCTCTCCGGTCAGGTACTTGCCCTCTTGAGCAATGGAATTGGTATTGCCGAATTTGCCCCAACTTTGGCAGCGTTAGTGGGTCTTGGCGTTGGTATCGATTACGCATTATTTATTGTGACTCGGTTTCGTCGTGCTTTGCACGAAGGCAAGAGCAAGGCTGAAGCAGTGACGGTTGCGCTGACCACTTCTGGCCGAGCAGTTTTAGTGGCTGGCATCATCGTCTGCATTTCTATGCTTGGCTTAGTAACTGTGGGAATTTCTTTCCTCAATGGTGTTGGTATTGCCGCAGCGGTTTCGGTCTTGATCTCTATGGTGGCCGCATTGACACTTTTGCCAGCATTGCTAGGTGTAATCGGTAGTGGCGTGGATCGTCTGAAATTGCCATTCAAGAAATTGCATCACGAAGAAGAGGGCGGTGCCGGTTGGCGTAAATGGGCCGACCACATTCAAGAAAAGCCAGTGCGCTGGACTATTGCCGCCACGCTTGCTTTGCTCGTTCTCTGTATTCCGGCCACGCACATCCGATTGGGATCATCGGATTCCGGTAATGACCCCAAGGCCAGCACAACGAGAAAGGCCTATGACTTATTAGCAGAGGGTTTCGGGGCGGGTTACAACGGGCCTTTCACTTTGGTGGCTTCAATCCCGAGCGCTGCGGACGCACCGACAATCCAAAAGTTGAGTCAGTCAATTTCACGGGACCCAGACGTAGCAATTGTTTTCCCAGCTATACCTACTAAAGATGGCAAGAACGTCATTATTAACTTATTTCCAAAAAGCGCTCCTCAAGACGTTTCCACTTCCAATCTATTAAAGCGGTTGCGAACTCAAGTCATTCCTACTGCCATTGCAGGAACGGATGTGAAAGTTTATGTAGGTGGAGCGGTAGCGATCTTCCAAGATTTTGGAAAGGTTCTGACCAGTAAATTGCCACAATTCATCCTCACTGTTGTCTTCTTGAGCTTCTTGTTGCTTATGGTGGTATTTCGCAGTTTGTTAATTCCAGCAAAAGCTGCATTGATGAATTTGCTTTCCATCTCTGCGGCATTCGGCGTGGTAGTTGCTGGCTTTCAATGGGGCTGGTTTGAAAAATTCCTAGGCAGTAAAGGCGGGCCTATCGAATCTTTTCTACCCATCATGCTCTTTGCCATCCTCTTTGGACTTTCCATGGATTATGAAGTCTTCTTAGTTTCTCGAATCCAAGAAGAGTGGCACAAGAGCGGAAATTCTCATGACGCCGTTTCGAAGGGACTTTCTGCCACGGGATCAATCATCACTGCCGCCGCAACCATCATGATTGTGGTTTTTGGGGCCTTTGTATTTATGGGGGACCGGACGATTCAATTGTTTGGCGTTGGGCTTGCCGTAGCGGTATTCCTAGATGCAACGATTATCCGTTCCACTTTGGTTCCTGCCTTGATGCAATTAATGGGGAAGTGGAATTGGTACTTGCCTAAGTGGATGGCAAAGAGACTTCCAACTTTAAAGATCGAATAATTCAACCACTGTTGACCAACTGCTGATACTTTCGATAAGTGAAGTGGTTCGTTCTATTCTTTGGTGGCCTAATTGCCGGCCTCATCAACGCAGTTGCCGGTGGAGCATCGGCGATAATTTTTCCACTTCTTTTAGGCTTGGGTTTGCCACCTATCTCCGCTACAACTACAAATGCAGTGGGAATATCTAGCGCCAATTTCTTTGCATTGATTCCAAGACGCAAGCAATTGGTGAAGTTATTCGATGACTATAAAATGCTTATTCTCTATTCATCTGTAGCAACCTCCATTGGCGCGTGGTGCCTATTGGCTTTTCCTGCCCGTGTATTTGAAAAAATCGCACCATTTCTCTTGATGATTGCTTCTGTCTCGCTTTTAATTCCCCTCAATCGGGGTAAGGCGGTTTTGAGTAGAGCGAAAGAATCTTGGGCCATCGCATTTAGTGGATTTTATTGTGGCTATTTTGGACCAGGGCAAGGCGTAATAGTTTTCGCGACATTGATGCGAAGTCGATCCCATCGAGACCTCAACGCCGGCAAGAATTTGATTGTGGCGATAACGAATATCTTTTCGAACACTATCTACATCTTCAGTGGAGTTATTGACTGGCCTTCATTTTCTATCCTCTTCATTTCCTCAGGCATTGGTGGTTTGCTATCGGGGAAAATCGCGCACCAAGTTCCCGTGCAATTCTTTCGAATCCTCGTTTTTGTCATAGGTTTTAGCGCCTCTATTTGGCTTTTTATTAAATATCTATTTTAAAAATATCCGATTTATGGCTGAGTCACAGGTCACATTTTTCGATATAAACCTTGCGATTGGCTCACTTTTGGGTAAAACGGTGTCGTTATGTGACACAAGGAATAGTTCGAGAAGTGCTAGTCCTCATACAAGGGCATCTCAAAAAGGAAGGACATGACAGGATTTTCTCAGTAAAGGAACGAAGTAACTCATGGAGAGATGGGAAATGAAATGAAGTCTATTACTAATTCACAGTTAGCTAAAGTAGCAGTTGTCGTAAGTGTACTTAGTCTGATGGTAGGAACTTCCGGTGCTGCTAACGCCGCTAGTAAGACGATCACTTGCTACAAAGGAACGGCAGTCAAAAAGGTAACCGCTGCTAGTCCAAAGTGCGCTGTAGGTTGGTCTACGAAAAAACCGGTTGCCACAGCAAAACCAAGTTCCACTGCAAAGCCAGCAGCGTCGGCTTCGGCTAAGCCTTCCAGCGCACCTTCCACCGCTGCTTCAACTCCGGTTAAGAGCTCAGGCGGATCAGTTGCATTCAATGGAACCTACAAAGGCAAAATTGCCATGGTATGGAGCGAAAGCGACGTCCGCGCAACTTCAATCACAGGAGCTGGAAGCGGAACAATTCTTGGGCTGGATGAATTGACCGGGACAGGTAGCTCATCACCACAAAGCCAATGCGATTTATTCGATGGAACGGGAACCTTGTCTGGTGGCGGGAACACTCTCAAAGTTGTTTTTGATGCCAAGGCAAAAGCATGCGCCGCGGATGGCGACGCCCCTACAACGATCACTATTTCTAAGCAAACCGCAGAGATCAAGGGTGGAACTGGAAAATACGCTGGAGCTACGGGAACTTTGGAAGTTTCCGGTTCGTTCAAAATAAGTTCAAAGGATGCGGGAACAAGTGAAAGCAATGCGATCACTTTGACCCTCTCTGGAAACATTGTTACCAAGTAACACCCACGAAAATTCCAACACAAATGTTCAATCAAACTATAAGGAGTAGAAATATGAAACGACTTATCTCGAGCATCGCCATTGGTGCTCTTGCACTAGTTGGGGGAGCAACTGTAGGCGGCCCATCAGCCTTCGCAGCAACTACTCCAACACTCGTTCTTTCCGGCGGAAGCGCAGTCTTTGGACTAAGCCCTGCCATCATCACTGGTACCGCTGGTGCCGCTGGTGTTGTTAAATTTAGCGCAAAAGGCGCAGTCATTAAGGGTTGCGAAGCAGTAGCTACTACCACGGTGACACCATTCGTTGCTCGTTGTTCTTGGATGCCAGATGCAGCCGGTGCGACAGTTCTTACCGGCACATTGACACCAACAGATTCAGTCAACTTCACTTCAGTTGATGCCGCACCATTCACCGTCAAAGTTGGCGTACCTGTACAAGGCGTAATTTCCCCAATTCACTTGTACGTTGACACTGTTCTGGCTAGCGGTTCTACTGGCCCACTTGCACCACGTTTTGGTGTTTCCTGTGCAATCACCAGCGAATATATTGTTGGACAGACCATCGTCTTCCGTGTCTATGGCAACAATGAAAATCTTGGTGGCGCAGTAATGGATTCTTCCAACACCGCTAAGGCTTACATTGAAGTTGCCGGAGTTGCAGATCCAATTCCTATGGCATACGGAAACCACAGTGGAGTCGCATTCTGGACCGGAGTGCTTAAGACCGGCGCAGCTCCTCTCTATAACACTCTTGGAGTCATTAGCTTCAAAGTAACCATGATTGCCAAGGACACTTCAACTGTAAAGGTCTTGACCTCAAAGTTGGTTCGTAAAGTTGTCAATGGTGTTAAGGCTGTAGATGCTGATGGAAAGCCTGTTTATGACCGTGTTCCTTACTATCGCACAGTCACAGTCAACCCACCATTAGCTGGTGCAGTTGGAACATTTACACAATCTGCATGGACAGCAACTTCACAGTTGACTCTCTACGCAGTACCAAAGGCCTAATAGATCGAATAAGGATCACTGAATCCGGGTTGATGATCAATATCAACCATCAACCCGGATTCAATTAAGAATATTTTGCAACAACTAACGGAGAGAAGTGAAGAAGATGAAAATATTTACCAAGCGCCAAAGGACGGTTATCGTTCGCGCCGCAGTTGCTTCAATTTTACCGATTGCCATGATGGCATCTGCACAAGGTGCAGATACAAACCCAGTGGTCCCCATCAACCTGATTGCCCCAGCTGGTATCCCAAATGTTGCACCACTTCCGTTCACAGGTGTTAAGACCGCGGCCTTTACTACGCCCGAAACTATGGCCAATTTGACCGTAACGCCAGATCAAGGTGTCGTTGGAAACTCAATGACAATCTCTGGAAAAGGCCTGGCAGCCAACACCTCCCTCAATCTTTCGTATGGCACTTTTGATGCCACTTGGGTTACTGATATCCAACCAAATAGCGTTAATTATCTTGGATACAAATTTACAAAGAATATTTTTATAGATATTGCTACCGTGACTACAGATGGCAGCGGTAATTTCTCATACAGCACCAAGATCCCTTCAGACTTTGGTGGAATTCACGATATTTTTGCGGTTGTTAACAATGTGGCAGTCGCACACGGTGGGTTCCAATATCTGCGAACAATGTCCATCTCCCCAACAAGTGGTCCAATCGGAACACCTATTACCGTGACCTACACCGGACTCGGTGCCAGCCTCTATACCGCTGGAGCAGCACTTCATTGGGATAATAGTTTTGCCGGTGAAATGCAGGCTTTCTGGACTCGCGGAACTGCAAAGGCGGTAATTCGTGCAGCAGGACCAATCGGCGCCCATACCGTTGAGGTAAAGGATGCAATTACCTTTGCATACCTCAATATTGTTCAATCTCCAGTTCCTTATGCAAATGGTGGAGCAGCAACATTCCGAGTTACTAAGGATGCTGGACTTCCAGCACCATCGGTTGACTATCCAGCGAAAATGGAGCCAACGGTCTCACAAAGAACCACACTCTCCACTGTCGGATTGGACCCAGCCACAAAGGCCGTAGCAACACTTTCTACATCTAGTGGAGATGTTAATTCCAAGACCACGGTGAGCGTCATCGGCTTAACTTCTACCGGAGCACATCAGATTGTCTGGGCTTCCGTCGTAGGTAACCGGGTCAATTGCACCGGAACTTGCTGGAATTACACCTCTATTCCACTAGGTCAAGCCAACGTAACTGATGGCACTTTGAAATCCGAAGTTACAATCCCAGATCACCTAGGTGGTTGGCATGTAATCCAGATTAAGAAGGGCGATGTTATTGAAGCCCAAGTTCCATTTTATGTTAAAGAAAGCATGATGCCTTTCTACGATAAGAATGGAAAGTTGATCGGTCAGGCGATTGCTAAGGCCGACAACTCCGGGACTTTGGAAGCTTTCCAAAAGGGAAACTCAGGTGCGGCTACAACAACCTTTAAGAATGGTGAAGAAATTACCATCAGCATTAAGGGTGTTGGTTGGACTCAGTTGGATAACACCTTGGCCGTGACCTACGACAATAGCTACATTGGATATGGCTGCGGCTTCAATTCAAATGGCTACATGGTAATTCACATCCGAGCAACTGGAGCTCCAGGAACTCACATCATTGATTTGCATCCATTGCTCTATACAAATCAACCTTCATTTGCTGGAACTCCATATGGAATGGTGCCAATACTAACTTCTGATCGCGACTTCCCAGGATTGGCACTTGGATATCAAGTACCTTCCTTCCACTTCGCAATCAATATTAGTAAGTAATTCCATATCAAATAATAAATACTGAACTAAGGCCTTGCTTCTCGAACTTCGAGAGGTGAGGCCTTACTCTTTATTATTCGAGCTACTGATTCAGGTAACCACCAATTCCACCGGCCCAACAACACCATGGCGCTTGGCAGAAGTAATCCGCGCACTAAGGTGGCATCCACTAGAACACCAACTGCCAATCCCACACCTAATTCTTGTAACCCCGCGAAGTGGCCAGCGATTAGCCCGGTGAGCGCGCTGACAAAAATAATTGCGGCAGCACTCACTACGCCGCCAGTATGAGCTAAACCTTCGACGACTGAATCGTCATTGGTAGCGCCACGGTCCTTAGCTTCTTTTATTCGGTTGACGATAAAGACTTCATAATCCATAGATAGTCCGAAAAGAACCGCAAAGAGAAAGATAAGCACCCACGCTTCGACTTGATCCAATTGATAAGTTCCCAAAATAGATTTACCGAATCCAAATTTAAAAACGCAGACCATTGAACCAAAGGCCACCATGATGGAAATCAAGTCCATCAATATTGCCTTCAACGGCAAAATGAGCGATTTAAAGGTACGAAGCAACAGGAGATAAGCCAAGAAGAGCATGAGTAAAACAATCCAGGGGAAAGTCTGAAAAATAACTTTCAGCAAATCTGCCCCTTGTGCCGGTGCTCCACCCACATAAACGGTGGTACCGGCTGGGAATGTGCTTTGATGCACATATTTTCCGCGGATTCGGTTAACCAAATCTTTAGTCGCTCTCGCTCCTAATTCGTGATTGCCAAAGACATAAACTCGTAGGAATTGGCCAGTGGTGTCAACGAATGAAGCAGTATTGCCTGCAGCAACAGCCACCACTTCAGAATCTTGAGACAGTTGTCCAACGAATCTGGATCGGGCACTTTCCGTGCGTGAATGCGTTGCCATATTTGCCACGCCAAGATCAATGACAATTTCGTTGGGAGTGATGATCCCCGGTCCACCTTTACCCGTTGCTAATGCGATTGCCTGGGAAGATTCAAGTTGGTGCGGAATCGCAGTGAGTGAACTCGGTGTTGTTTGAAGCCAGAGGACCGACGCTCCGAGGAGTAACAATGTCAGGGAGGAAAAAGTGAAAATGGCCTTGGGTCGCTTGATAACAAACCTGCCAACTCTTGCCCAAAAACTGTTCATCACATCACTGTGCGCCATGAGCCCGCGATAGCGCCATGGCATGGCACCCTTGCGCCCCAAGAACGAAAGTAGAGCGGGTTGCAAAGTCAAAACCGCCAGAACCGAAATCGTGGGAACTAAGAGCCCAGCGACGCCTAACGATCGCACAAATGGAATTGGCACCAAGAAGAGCGTGGCTAACCCAATGGCGACGCTAGTTCCAGAGATCAAGACAGTTTTTCCAGCGGTTTGCATGGTGTTAAGAATTGCGTCAATGATGGAGATTTCTGGTGACGACATGAGTTCTCGCCTAAGCCGATGGACGATCAGCAATGAGTAATCAATCGCCAACCCCAAGCCGATGAGTTCAACAATATTTGGAATATAGGAGACCATCAGAAAATGGCGCGACAACAGATAGACGATTCCCAAGGTGAGCGAGATGGTTGATAGCGCGAAAAGAAAGGGAATGAAGATGGCTCTACAAAAACCCAACACCAATATCAAAATGAATAGAGTGAGCAAAAGTGCAAGTCGTTGACCGTTCTTCAAATCCCTTCCTAAAAGTGGCGTAACGTCATGATTAATAGCTGGGGGGCCAGTGATTAGCGCCTGGTGTAAGCCTTGGTGATCTAGAGCAGTTCGTAGCACACTGGTGTATTTCGCCGCCTGCGTGAGTGAATAGGGCGTTGCCACGCTGGCAAACAGGATCCCGCCGATTGCTTTTTGTGTCTTCACCGAAGCGCCGGGAATTGATTGAGTCGCCGCACTAATTTTGGCTTTGAAATCCAAGATTTGAGAGTTCGTGGCGTCGGTAAATTTAAAGAAAATCGTGAAGGAACCTTCAATATTTTCGTGAAAGCGCTCCGTTAAGATCTGGTCCACTTTTGCCGAATCACTCTGGGGGACGGATAGGGATGTGGTGAGATGGCCATCGAGATTGGAGCCGGCAAATAAGCCCAGGCCAGTCAACGCAACCCAGATCCATACGACTGCGCCTCGATGACGGATCACCGACCTGGTCCACGTGTGCAACATTTGGCCATTCTATTGAGCCCACTTGAGCCTGATTGAGCCCACTTGAGCCTGATTGAGCCCGCTTGAGCCTGATTGAGCCCGCTTGAGCCTGATTGAGCCTGATTGAGATTGGCCCGAACCGGGTCGATGGAGAATTGTAAATTTAGTAGGTCAAACTTCTAGACGCTTAGGTTAATGTGTGGTTATTGTGAGAGTATTGAGATATCAATCATCGAATTCGAAGGCGGCCTAAAGCGACGATATTGGATAAATCAATCAGTTAGTTAATGTAACTTTCGAAAGACCTTCTGGGGCATCGGGATCAAAACCCGAGCGCACCGCAAACTCCATTGCCAATCTTTGAAGAGAAATTGCGTCAGCTATGGTGGAAACGATTTCATCTTCACACTGCGAGCCAGGGATCACGATGTCATTGCCTCTTGGCGAACCACCATTGCCTATCCACATGAGGGTGGGCACCTGAAGCCGAATTTTTGAAACGGCTTCTTCCATGGATCCAGATGGAATGTGGAATGGTGCAATGAGCAATACTTGAGTATTTGGAGTCAGCGCCGAAATCGGTCCATGAAGATAATCCGCGGTCGAGAGTCCTTGAACGGAGACCTTCACTGTCTCTTGAATTTTTAGCGCTGCTTCTCGGGCATTGGGATAAGCAAAACCACGACCAAGAACAACAATTTCGCGATCACGGCTAAGAGCGCCAACAGCTTGCAATACCAAATCTCTATTTGACGCCAACTTCTCTGCTTGCGAAATCAACAACTGCCCATCAAATATCTTCCCACTCCAAGTGGATACCAACAGATAAGAAATTAATAGCTGTGCGGAGTAGCTTTTTGTGGCTGCAACAGCCAATTCCGGTCCTGCGCTTAATGAAAAATGGAAGTCGGCCATTGTTGCCAAAGGTGATTGGTCATCGTTGGTCATTGAAATTAGTGTCGCACCTGCGTTTTTGGCAGAAGTTGCAAAGCCCACTAAATCTGGAGATTGACCGCTTTGGCTGATGGCAATTATCAAAGTTCCTTCATAGTGCAATGTTGAATGATAAATAGTTACTGATGAAGGTGAGGTTAATCCGCAAGGCAGGCCTAGTTGAGTTTCGACCAAGTACTTAAGGAAATGTGCCGCATTATCAGAGGTACCTCTAGCTAGGATCAGAATCGATCGAATCTTCTTGTCATCGAGGAGATTTTTTACCCCATCGAATATCGAAGAATTCTCAATTATTCTGGCAAAAATCGATGGAGTTTCAGAGATTTCAGATGCCATGATTTCGCCGATGTGATTCATATTCCCATTATTCCATACCTATTTCATCTTTCATCACCTAGAATTGCCTTATGAGTTATGTACTTATGGTTAAGCCATGAGAGTCCAATGTAACAGCGCTTTTATCGATGGATCGCTGACTAATGAAGTTTGGTTCGATATTCGCGATGGGATTATTGCCGGAATTGTTTCGGGCCTCTGCGCCGAGCCAGACATTGCGATTCCAGGAATCGTCATACCCGGATTCGTGGATATTCATTGTCATGGAGGTGGTGGTTACTATTTTTCATCAGAATCCAGCGAGGAAATAGAAAAAGTAATTGCTACTCATCGCTCTCATGGAACCACTGGAGTAATGGCTAGTCTGGTCACTGAGCCCCTCCCAGTGCTCAAAGCGCAAATATCCAGACTTGTTGAATTTGTTTCGCGAGATCGCATTCTAGGCATTCATTTAGAAGGACCTTACCTAGCACCATCCAGAGCAGGCGCACACGATGTTTCATTACTTCGCAAGCCACTAGTTTCAGAATTTCAAGAGTTGTTGGCCGTGGGTAAGGGAAGTATCAAGATGGTCACTTTGGCTCCAGAAATGGAAGGCGCCATGGCTGCCATTGAATACTTAGTATCGCAGGGTGTGATTGTCGCATTGGGCCATACCGAGGCAAGTTCGCAGATCGCAATTGATGCCTTGGCCGCTGGAGCATCGGTCATAACGCACTTCAATAACGCCACCCCAAAATTAGAAGCAGGAGTTGATAACTTATCCAGCGTCGTAATTGCAGACCCCCATACTTTTTTAGAGTTGATTATGGACGGCCACCATGTGAGCCAACCGCTAATGCGCCAAGTTATTGAAAGCGCTCCAGAGCGCTTGGTTTTGATTACGGATGCTATGTGTGCGGCCGGGGGAGTTGATGGTCACTACACAATTGGTGAACTTCCAGTCACTGTCACCGATGGGGTCGCACGACTGAATTCCAATCACGCTTTGGCCGGCAGCACTTTGACCATGGACCGAGCTTTTCTTAACTTTCTAGATATGGGATACGCCTTGGATGCGGCCATTGCCGCTACCTCATTCAATGCCGCTCAGGTCTTGGGAGACAGCGGTCGTGGAGTTATCAAAGTGGGAGCAAGAGCGGATTTGGTCTGTTATGAACCAGGCCTTGGAAGAGTATCCATGATTGCAATTGATAGATGATCGCAATAGATGTGGGCCAATCGGGTTCTCGAGTTCGGTGTGATGGCGTAGAAATTATTTTGGAGCGCGGAAAATTAGCTGGCGAAGATATTTTGACCACGATTCGAAATATCAGTGAATCAATCCCAGAATTTCGAAGTGAAACTGTCTCACTTTCACTTACGGGCTTTGCTGGTGAAGTGAGTAATCCAGTCCCATTTCATGATATTTGTGCAGAAGTATTTGGGTCCAAGGAAACAGCGGTTATTGATGATGGTTTAGCCAGTTTTGCCGGCGCACTTCAAGGTCAAGTAGGGGTCGTACTTGCTATTGGTGGTGGGGTGGTCGCTGTAGCGGGGAAAGATAACAATTTTTCGCATGTGGATGGTCTCGGAAGTACCTTTGGCGATGAAGGTGCCGGGTTTTGGTTGGGATCCCGAGCCATATCCCGCGCTCTAGCAACTAGAGAAGGTCGCGACGACAAAGTGGCCTTATTGGAAAAGTTTCAAGATGAAGTTAATGCTTACGACAATTTGATAGTAAAGAATTCCTCCGATGCGGTCTTGCTGGCGATTGAATCCGCAAGAAAACTTCTCGAATGTGCCGACCAAAAAATTCCTGGCGCCGTGGAAATCCGCGACGAAGGAGCCCGACTCTTGGGTAAGACGATCATAGCTACATGGAAAAACGTTGGTGGCTTAAACAGCGAGTACCCCAATTTATGTATTACTGGGGGGTTGGCAAAAAATAGAAACTACACTGAATTGATTTCAAGACAAGTGTGCCAAGAGATTGCTGGAGCCCGAACCGTTTCTTCCAAAGGAAATAATCTAGATGGGGCAGTCTGGATTGCAGAGAATTTACGAGAAGATCTTTCACCGATGCTGAGATGGGCAAGGAGTACAACGCTATGAAATTGGTAAACGTATTCATCGGAGACAGCGTCACCGATTGTGGTCGGGATATCCAACCTCCTTATGGAGATGGATATGTGAACGACATTGCCACCAGTGGAAAATTGCCCGGCCGCATTATTAATGTTGGCACCAGTGGCCATAGATTGGTGGATCTGGAGGGCCGGTGGGAGAAAGATGTAATCGACTATTCGCCTACTCTGGTATCCGTTGCAATCGGGATCAATGACACTTGGCGCCGATATGACGACAATGACCCCACATCGGTGGTCGATTTTGAAACTAGATATCGCCGGATATTAAATCTCACCAGGGAACTGTGCAATCCGGCCTTTGTATTGTGTGAACCATTTCTTCTGCCGGTTCGAACGGAAATGACGCTGTGGCGCGAAGACCTAGACCCGAAGATCGAAGTGGTTCACAAGTTGGCCAAAGAATTTGATGCGGTCTTGGTCGAATTTGATGCCCGGTTTACCTTCGAGTCAAAAGAAATTCCAATGAGTGAGCTAGCTGAAGATGGCATTCATCCAACACCATACGGACATTCACTCATGGCCAAAATCTGGCTAGAGTCCGTTGGCCTTTAATCTGACAAATTCAGCTAAAGGTTTTCAGCTCTGCCAGCAATTCATTGAGTGGTCCTTCAATTTGGTCACCAAAGAGATTTTTTGGAATAGATTTCAACTTCTTTAATAGATCAGAAAGTTGAATGGATACTGATTCAGGACCAACAATAATTCTTCGCTCAGCATCAAAGGTGCAATCGCGCAAAGATTGTCCAAGCCCGAGGAGAACTTCACCACCAACCTGGTACTTTTCAAGCCAGGGTGAAATTTCTTCAACTAATTCCGTATGAGAGAAAAGATCAGAAGCTAATTCTTTGTAGTTAGCGGCAATGACGAAGGATTCAGCTTCAAAAATATCTGCTGCCTGAGCCATATTCCCGGCGCGCCATGCTGAAACTCCAGCATGAAAAATCTTTCGAAGATCAGGAGCTGGGTCTCCACCGACGTTGGTTCCCATAGAGTTTCGAAGGAAGTGGCGAAGGCAGGCGCGTTCGCTAACCTTTGGAAAGAGTCTAATTAGCGCATCTTCCCAAGAACGGTTTGGATCGTAATTTGTGCTATTCCAGAGGTAATCTCCGATGGTAGCCAAGGGAATCAGAGATGATTCGAATTGCAACATAGGATTAGAGAGCAATCCAAGCGAAAATCTCTCCAAGCCTTTTTCTCGACCTCGAATTGGTCCAATGTAAAGATTTGCTTGCATGGAACCATCATTAACAGGGAAATTATCCCAATATAGCGCCGGCCGTAACGCGCTTCGTTCGAAAATTACTGCATCAGAAATATCAAGATATTCTGAACAGATCTGCCTTCCAGTCCACATGAGATTTACTCGAGCCCGCAATTTCCTACCCAGGTCAATGAGGTATGGCTCATTGCCTCGACCAGAATATTGCATGGGACACGCCGTCAGTTGAATATTGTTGTTGATGGAGATTAATTGGTCGAACACCTTGTTAGTGAAATCTGCATGTGCATCGGCGGTTGATGCATATGTTTCGATATCTTCTGGGTGTTGCAACTCCCAAGCGATGTCATCCCATAACATTCCAAAATGTGTGGCGCCTAGATCCAGCAATTGAGTGAATCTAAAAACAACTGCTGCTACATCGACAGGATCGGAGTACTTGACCGATAAACCAGGGGAGACGCAAGCCACAAAGTCGATTCCGTGATCATTTCCTCGTGCAATCAATTCCTTGGCTTGTTGGAGAAATGTGACTGGAAAAGGTGATCGCCAATTAAATCGTTGCAGCGGATCATCCTTGGGCGCTAGGAAATAAGTATTCATTCCGAAATCTCCGAAGTACTCGATACCGCGGAGACGTTGTTGATGCGTCCATGGTTGTCCGTAGAAACCTTCAACTACCCCACGAATCTGAAATGCCGGACCATCGATGAGGCTTAGCGACTGGGGATCTGAACTATTGATCCACTTTAATAATGCATTGAGGGCATATCGAAGAGATCGATCAAGTGTCAGACCTATTTCTACATTCACTTTTTCATCATTTATTTCCGCTTTTATTGAAAAACTTTCGACACTTTCACCGCGCCATGACGCAATGGCAATAGTAATGTTGAAGGCGGAAAGAATGTGATGATGGCGATTGTGAAAAGCAGTTGCGATGTGAGCTAGATTTTCGGAGCCATTTATTAACGAAATAGTCATAAGTTCTCTCTCGTTCGAGCGTCTGCAAAAAGATTATTTAAGAATATCGAAGGAATCTCTTCAAAATGCTTTGTCGCAACCTGAATTATGGACCCGTAGACGGGCGAAATATCTAAGACTTTGAGCTCTGCTTCCGGTAAAAGGCCCGTCACGGTGCTTTCAAAAGCATCATCGAAAATTGAGAATTTGGCAGTGTGTAATCCACCCGCACGAACCACGGGGATTGAGCCCTGTGGGAAGGTGAGCCTTCCCGACATCGCCTCCACATCTTTGGCGTGCTGAACCGCGACTTGCTCGACCAACTTGATCGCCCCGGCATCACCGGTTTTGGCAATATCGAAAATTGCAGGTGCCAATTCTTCGCCGATGTGAAGGTGATCCCGTGCCACGGCTTTGAAGAAATGAGCCAGATTGGTAAATCCAGAGTGAGCCAGAACCATCTCAGTTAGTAACGAAGGTTCTTCCAACTCATGGAAAATCTTGGCCAGGTGATCAATAGTCAAAGCCACTAATTGCCCAGCTCCGCCACCTTCACCTAATTCCATGCCCATCGTTTGAAAATTCTCTTTATTTGTTCTTCCAGCTGTTTTTCCACCAGTGCCTGCAATTGAAACAATTCCTATCCCGGAAGGTGAACCAGCAAATAATGCAGCAAAAGCGTCATTCACGATTAACGCTGGATTTTCAAAGTGAAAATTTGTAAAAAGGTTTGTAAACATTGTGATGTCTGAATCCCAATCCACGCCTGCCAATGCAAAGGTGGAACCTATGATGTCAGTCTCGGCTGTACCTGATAAGGCCAACACCTGACTAATGACTTCACGAAGATTCTCCAGAGTTGCTTCAATCCCAATGCGTTCCCAATTAGCACTGCCATTGGCAGCAGTTGCCAATACGTGGCCTTCTAGATCAACTAGGCAGGCATGGGTTTTAGTTCCTCCGCCGTCGACTCCCAGAAATGCTTTACTCATGGAATTCACCGATCAAACCTTGGTTTTCTTGCTTGAGATCTCGCCATAGATCTCGTGCTTGGGAGGCATCTGGCCCCAAGGGATTGGTCAAGAGAGCCAGGAGGGCACTTTGCTCACTTCCATTAACGGCGGCATCAATAGTTAGCATTTCAAAGTCCTTGACATTTCTAACTAGCGCATCGATGTCACTTCTCATCGGTGTGGATTTGATGGAAGTTGCTCCATCTGCTGTAATGCGGGCCGGGATTTCCATTACGGCATCGTCTGGAAATCCGGCAATGGCGCCATTATTTCTTGTATTAACTATGTGAATTGCGCCTGAATCATTGTGAATATCCGCCATTAGTTCGGCAGCAGAATCCGAATAATAGGCGCCGCCACGTTGCATTAACTCCTCGGGCTTGGCGACGAGAGTTTCGTTGGCAAATTTCTCCATCAATACTTCTTCAATTTTCATTACTTCACTTGCACGAGTTGGATGACTTTTCTGGTATTCGATCCAGGCTTTCTCTTCAAAATAATAGAGTAGATAGTAATTGGGGATGGCCTCCAAAAGGTCAATGGTGCTTTGGGTCCAAGCGGGGGATTCACCGGGTTTTACTTTATTAATGGTCAATCCTCGAAATGCTTGTAGCGCTTCAAGAGTCTTGTCTTGCCCATTGACATTGACTCCTCGAATCCAGGAAAGATGGTTAAGTCCAATGTAATCAAATTGAATGTGATCAGCTGAAACATTGAGAGCATGGGACATTTCGATTCGCGTATTCCATGGAACGTTACAGAGACCAATGGATCGAACTTGAGGTGCATGAGTGTGAAGGGCCTGCGTAATCAAGCCAGCAGGATTGGTAAAGTTAAGCAAAATGGCATGTGGGGCCTCTTCTGCGATGATGTTTGCGATATTGAGAGCAACCGGAATTGTTCGAAGAGCTTTTGCAAACCCACCTACACCAACGGTTTCCTGTCCCACTAGTCCAAATTTTCGGCCCAAGAGTTCATCACGATGCCGGGCCAATTGAGTGCCCACCCTAAATTGACTTACAACGAATGTTGATCCACGGATACCTTGGCGAAGATCAATTCCATATTCCACCGTGATGGAGGCACCGGAGGCCTTGATCATTCGCTGAGCAAATTTAGCGATAGTTTCTAGTCGGGAGAGATCAATATCAATCAAATGAATGGTCGTTACAGGCAATCGACCATGGCGTTGCAATATTCCATCGATTAACTCAGGTGTGTAGGTTGACCCGCCACCGACGACTGAAATTTTCATTAGATGGAACTGGCAATCGGAGCGGATAGCAGGGGATCGGTGTGTGCGTGTTGAAAGACCAAATCCCTGGCTTGTGATATTCCTACGCGAAGTGCGCCAACCAAAATTCCGCTGTCACCAAGCGTGGATATTTCCAATCTAGGTGGGAAGGGAACTATCTCAGCGATTAAGGTTTTTATCGGTTCGATAAAGGAGGCCGCTTGTCGGCCGATTCCTCCGGCAAGGACGACGAGTTCTACATCCGTGACCGCTGCGATGGCAGCGATGTAGAGGGCAATCCGTTCAGCCTCCAAATCCAAGACTGCCTTGCCCAACTGGTCACCGGCGGCGGCAGCGCGCAATATGTCCACGGTGGAGTAGGGCTCGCGCAAGATCGATTTCTTGTATTTTTTTGCAAGTTCACGACAAATTTCGGCAATTCGGTCGCCGGAAGGGTTGGTAGCTGTTCGATGAGTATCTTTTGGATCGCCAAAAGGAATATAGAAAATTTCCCCAGCAGCACCGCGGGAACCGCGATGAAGTTTTCCATTCAAAACCAAGCCCGAGCCAAGTCCAGATCCGACTGATAGAACTGCAAAATTTTCTACGCCAAGGCCGTGTCCAATAGCTTGCTCGGCGGCAGTTACCAAATTGATGTCATTTTCTACGGTCGGTCGGATCCCGAATTCCTTCTCAATGAGATCAGCCAGATTGACGCCGTCAAGGCTGCTGATTGTTCCAGCGATAGAGACGATGCCAGTACTTTGATCCACCACGCCTGGAGTACCGACGACAAGAGTTGCCACATCCGATAATGAGTTTCCAGAATCTTTTAGAGCGCGATCTACGGATTGATGCATTACAGATAAAAGAGCCTTCAAAGTTAGCGACTTAACCGGTTTTGAGACTTCAGCACGCGTGGTTAAATTCAAATCCCCTACAGCAGCGCGGATGAAACGAGCACCAATATCTATAGCTAACCCGACTTTCACATCACTTACTGCCTCATAAACTAGTCGAGCGCGTTTTGAATCAGATTCGCCGGGGGAGACCTCTCGCACTAGTCCAGAATCCACCAGTGAGCGCAAAATATCGGATGTCGTTGGCTTTGATAGGCCTGTGGTTCGCGCGATTTCGGCAGGGTGTAATCCTCCGTTGACGCGCAATGTATCCAGGATATGCCGCTCATTCATTTCCCGCATCAGGGAAGGAATAGCGGCCAGACTTTGCGAACTCATCTACCCCTTCACTCCCGTTAGCGTGACGCCTTCAATAAAGACCTTCTGAGAAAAGAAGAAAATAATGATGACGGGAAGCATGAATAGTACCGATGCAGTCATCATCATGTTCTTCTGAACATGATGAATGCCTTGAAAAGCATTTAATCCAATTCCCAAGGTCCACAACTTTTCATTTTCAACCAGGTAAAGAAGCGGTCCGAAGAAATCATTCCAAGATCCCAAAAATGCGAAGAGACCTATGGCCGAAATGGCTGGCTTAGCGAGGGGCACAATGATGCGCATCATCAATTTAAATTCGCTACAGCCATCGATGCGAGCTGCATCGGATATCTCATCAGGGATACTAACGAAAAACTGCCTCAGCAGAAAAATTGAAAATGCACTTGAGAAAAAAGATGGAACGATGAGAGGTAAAAAAGAGGGAATCCAATGTAGTTTGGAGAAAATAATATAGACCGGGATCATGGTCACTTGCCCAGGTAACATCATCGTTGAAAGAATGATGATGAAGGTAACTCCACGACCTTTCCAGCGAAGGCGTGACAGGACATAGGCCGGAGGAACACTTGATACAACGGTTCCGATAGTGGTCATCAGTGACACAAAAAGTGAGTTCATGGTCCATCTCAAGAATGGCACAGCTGTGAATACTTCAACATAATTGTGCCAAATAAATGGATGAGGCCAGAGTGATCGAGTTTCAGCCTGGCCATGTCCCATCACCGAAATCACCAAAACCAAGAAGAGCGGCAAAATAAATATGGCCGACAGCGCAATCAGAACCGAATGATTGGCGACCATGAGAAGGAAGTCATGCCAACGCTTCTTGCGTTTAGCTTGACGTGATTGAAGGCGAATATATTCGCGCTGCTCTGGAGTGTAAGTGCTCATTTAAAGAGTGATCCATTCGGATAATGAACCCATCGCTTCTGAGTTCTCAAAATAATAAGCGTACAAACCAGGGTAATAACGAGAAGAACCCAGGCAAGTGCGGAGGCATATCCCATTTCATAGGCTCGGAAAGCAGAGAAATAAATATGTGTGGCATAGAAATACATTGAGTGGGAGTAGTCATTGACTTGACCGGATGCAACATAGGCTTCGGTGAAGTATTGAAAGCTTCCGATTACGCCAGTGACTCCGGAGAAGAAAATTACGGGGGTAATCATGGGAAAGGTCACATACCGGAAGGATTGCCAAGCGCTGGCACCTTCCAGGCTGGCTGCTTCGTAGAGAGTTCTGGGAACATCTAAAAGCCCGGCTAAGAAAATAATCATGGTGTCGCCGATTCCCCATAGTCCAAGGAGAATGAGTCCCCACTTAGACCATTTTGGGTCAAGGAACCAAAATGGTGGTTCTTTGATTCCAAGCATTTCTAAAAAGCGATTTATTGGTCCGTAAGCTGGATTGAAAATGTAGGTAAAAACCATGGTGGCGGCTACGGCCGGAACCATAGAAGGCAAAAAGAAGATGGTTCGGTAAACATTTTTTCCGCGCTTGGGTTTAGTAAGCATCCACGCTGAAAAAATGGCAAATGCGATGCGCAGTGGAATGCTGATTGCAGAAATCCAAATAGTGTTTCGAAGCGCTTTCCAAAAATCGGGGTCTTCGAAAAACATTCTGTGGAAATTCGCAAGTCCAACCCACTTTGGGGCATCGATCAAATTAAATTTAGTAAAAGATTGGTAGAAACTGGTGACCATCGGGTAGAGGGTGAACATAAGGATTCCGATGAGCCACGGGGAGAGGCAGAGGAAGATAAAAATCTTTGGAGTTTTTAATTTCTTGCGTGGAGGTGCAACAAGATCCTTCCCTCGCTTGCGCGAAGGAAGGATACTCATTACCGATGCAATTGACATTGAGTTGATTAGATATTTCTCTTGATGATCTGGTCAACTTGTGTGGATAGACTTACCAAGGCAGGTTTGACATCCTTAGTATCACCTGCTTGCCAGGAGGCCATGAGGTTTTGCAGCAAGGCTTCTTCTTGATGCTCACCAGTGTTTTTCATCAAGTGGTAGCTAGATTTTGCGTGGCTAGCTACATCATAAATTGGTTGGTACCAATCTGGATACTTAGCTGGACGAGCATCTTTGGAGAGCAGAGTGGAAGGAGCGCCATTTGCTGAGTCCCAAGCCTGTGCCAACTTTGTGTCAGTAGCAAGAGCTTTGAGGACGATCCAAGCATCCTTAGTGTTCTTGGAACCCTTAGATATACCCATCTGAACTTCGCCAACAACGCCTGAGCCATATTGCGACGCAACGAGAGCAGGAGCAACAGGGAATCCGGTGATACCGAAGTTCACTTTTGCGGTGCACTTATCTGCCATAGCCCAATCATCGCCAGTACAGAACATAGGCGCCATCCAGTTTGCATCCCACTTCATGGCAACGCGACCGGTCATAAAGTCATGTTGAGTTCCCCACTCATCACCGCGAGCGGCAACAAATTTGGTGAGCAATTTACTTCCCTTAGCGAAGTCCCCGCCACCGAATACCTGTGCGATGAAGGTCTTTTGCCAAGTTAACGCTTTAGTCCAGTTTGAGTCAGTTCCAAAGGCGGCATTGCCATCGCTGTTGTACCAACGAGTTCCGAACATTTGACCAAGCCACATGGAATCCATGTCAAAGCCATAATATCCAGCCCAAGGTACAAAGCCTGCGGTTTTGATATTTCCATCTTTATCAAAAGTTGTCAGTTTCTTGGAGAATGCCAAAAGCTCATCGGTAGTCTTCGGTGGATTCTTAAATCCAGCAGCTGCCAAGAGATCTTTGTTGTAGTAGAAAGCGAAGACTTCTGAGTTCAGCGGCAAGGCACATCGGACACCATTTGTAATAGTGGAGGAATTTGCGGCGGGAGTGAATGTTGTTTTGAGATTAATTCCATTCTTTCCTGCGATGAAAGCGTTGAGTTTTTGCCAAGCGCCGCTTCCGCAGAACCAGCCCAAGTTTCCGGCTCCGTTTGAAACCGAGATGTCAGGACCATTACCAGCATTGATTGCTGCCAAGGATTTGGCCATATCGATGCTTCCGACGGAGCTAATTTTTAGACCAGGGTTTGCAGCTTCTACGCGTTTTAGCGCGGCATTCCACAAATCTAGGTTTCCTTCTTTATATGGGGACCAAACCACAACGGTTCGATCTGCAGCATGAGCGCCAGCGGTGGCGCCGACCAGGCTGCCAACGAATACTGCCGTCACTGCAAAAGAAGCGAGCCAGCCTTTCTTCTTCATGCATACTCCTATTCAGGTATTGGTAAGTTCAGACAAAAACTGTTCAGAAATTGTGTTAGGAAACCTACCGCTTTGTGTTAGGTTACCTTACACAATCTTTTGCGAAGGTCAAGGGATTTGTCGGTGGGATTTTGGAGTCGGCGATGAAAACTGCAAATTGGCGTTGGTTGGCCACAGGGCTGGTCGTTCTTCAGGCGTGCGTGGGGGCTGGCTTAGGTTCCAGTCAGGCTGCCGCCACAACTCACCTCAAATTACCCCTCACCGGGACCCTGTTTTATCATCGGTACTCCAGTTACAAGGCATGGAATGCGACGCTCTGGAGTCTGAATTTGAAAAATGGCCATCTGGTTCAGGTAGGAGCGAACTGGAAAAAGGTTATTTCTCCGATCAATGCTCAGGTGAGCGCCACGGGCAGGCTGATGACTTTTATGGCCTCGGCCAGCGGTTTAGCTTCCCCCGAATGGGATGTTTTTACCTCTCGCTGGGATGGGAAGACGTGGCTAGAGCCAACCAATCTGACCGGGCCAAATGGCAAGCGCGACGAAGATCCTAAATTTTCTCCAGATGGACAAGAGATCATTTATAAAGAAAATGGGGTTCTGGTCGTGATGTCCAGCGGTGGAGCTACGAAAAAGTACCTGACTAAGGGAGAACCAGAATCCTCAATGCCCTACTTCCGGGCAGATGGCAAAGGAATCCTCTTTGAAAGAGGCGGGGATATTTTGCTGTGGAATAAAGGCTCGACAGTTGCTATGAATCCAGGCAAAGGAGTGAGCTCGTATTATCCGATTGGCGTTGATGCGAAGCGTTTTCTGTATACCCGGACCCAGAGTACTCGACACGATTGGATTTATTGGGGTTTCTACGATGGCTCGGTCTCTCAACCACTCTTTTTTAATTCCAACTCATGGGACTCATCGGACCCATACCCCTATCAAGATGGTAAAAGCTTTATCTTTCTAGTCTCAGGCGACTACAGCATTCTCAAAGGCGGTTACAACCTGATGGTGGCCGATCTGGCAAAGGCTAAGAATTACAACATCGATGACCTCTATGGCACCGTCAATTCCGACCTTGAGGAATTGGGTCCTTCGTGGACTAAATTCATGTATAACTAGTCCAATACCTGCTTGAATTTCCTGTGCCTATTTCTCTAAGTTGAAGATTTCTCATCGGTAAATCAAAGAAGAATTGGCCAATGCGGGTTTCGAGGCGAAAGCAGGAGGCATATACTTTTACAAACACGGGAGTTCGGGTTACCGGACTGAGAGGAAGGCACAGCGCCTTCGACCGTCGAACCTGAGTGGGTAATGCCAAATCAGGGAGACAGTTATTCACAAGAACCCGTGCCTGAGAGGGCACACCATGAAGAAGTCAATAATTTATTCCATCACATTCTTCACCATTGCGATGACGAGCATTGCGCAAGCAAAAGAACCCACTGTTGTCAGATTGGCAACTCATGATTCGTTTGTTATGAGCAATGAGTTAATAAAACAATTCCAGACTCAGACGGGCTTGACTCTCAAAATAATCAGGTTGGGCGATGCCGGTGCACTGACAATTAAACTGGTTTTAACGAAGTCCAATCCGATTGCGGATGCAATGTTTGGCATTGACAATACTTTTTCAGGGGTAGCGACAAGCAATAATATTATTCAGGGCTCACTTCTCGCAGTCGATTTTGGCGACATTTGCTTTAACTACGACATTGCTTGGTTTAAGAAAAAGAAAGTGACCCCACCTAGTTCTTGGCGCGATCTCACGAAAGCTGCTTATAAGAATTTGACGGTTATTTCAAACCCGAAAATATCTTCACCAGGAATGGCATTCTTAGCAACAACTTATGCTGGATTTTCTAGTGCGGATCAAACCAGCCACTATTGGTCTTCACTTAAAGCCAATGGAGTTAAAGTGGATAGCAGTTGGGATGATGCGTATTTCGTAGATTTTTCGGGGTCCAGCGGTAAAGGAACTCGTCCAATTGTATTGAGTTACACATCGTCTCCGTCGGCGGAAATTGGCAAAGATGGCGCACCTCGAACTGCATCATTATTAAAGGACTGTTTCCGACAAATTGAATATGTTGGCGTACTTAAGAATTCGTTGGCGCCAAAGGCGGCGCAACAATTGATCTCATTTATGTTGAGTGATGCATTCCAGCGCGCAATGCCGGCTTCGATGTACGTCTATCCAATAAACCCAAAAACTCCACTTCCAGTGGAGTGGGTTAAATATTCGCAGGCCGCCACCAGCGTGATTGGATCCAACTTAGACATTCAAGGTAATCGAAGTAAGTGGTTGAAAGCGTGGTCGGCGGTCTTTGGAAGTTAAGCGCATTTTCGCACCAGGAAAAGCAATACCTGCGCTATTCCTGATATTCGCCTTCGGCTATCCAGTTATTGCTTTCTTAGATCAGGCAGGTTCTTCTGGAAATGGGTCAAAGGATTTACCCAGGGTTCTTTCGCTTCTTTGCTTTACTGCCTTTTTGGGGATTGGGAGCGCCCTGCTCTCTTTAATTTTGGGAGCGCCTTTTGGTTACTTACTCACGCAGATTGCGAACAAGCGCCGCAAGTGGCTGGAAATAGTTGCGACGATTCCTTTCTTGCTACCTCCGCTGCTCGTGGCAATGGGATTTTCTTGGTACCGCAATCATTCGTGGATAAAGAATGTTCCTACCTTGGCGTTAATTTTCATCGCTCAAAGCGTGATGAATTTTGGGTTAGTGGGTCGAGTTTTTGCTGGAGCTCTGACCGCTTTACCTCATGAACAACGCGAAAACGCTGCAGTAGATGGACTGGGTTGGTTTGCCTCGTTAATGCGGATACAAGTTCCACAAGTGCGAACTGCGATCTCGCACGTCTTACTTGTGGTGGCTCTTTATTGTTCAACAAGTTACGGCTTGGTTTTGATATTAGGGGCTGGGTCAATCAACACTTTGGAAACAGAGATGAGTGTTAAAGCGCTGGAAGAGTTGAATTTACATCAGAGCGCACTCTTAGCGGGAGCACAAACACTTTTGACGCTGCTGTATTTCCTGGCGGCACGAAAGACTTTTGCCATTACTCAAGGAGAATTTACGCAGCCTGACTTTGTTTCACGCTTAGGAGCCCATGGGATTGCTTTGGTGTTGCTGCGAATATGGAGCGGGCTTCTGGTTTGCGTTGTCGGCGGGTTGCTTTCGGCTCCGTTCTTGAGTTCGTTCCAGTCAGAGAGCGGATGGAACCTATCTGGCTATCGTGGGCTGTTCGGACGTGGTGCGCGCGACTTACTCAACATCAGTGTCTTTCAAGCCACTGAGAATTCGGTGCGAAATTTGCTGGTCGCATTGGTGATCGCTGGTCCGGTGGCCTGGTTTACAGCTGGGGCGAAAAATCGATATCTTGATTTCGCAACCATATTGCCACTTGGCCTATCTGCCGTCGTTTTAGGTTTGGGATATTTAATTGGATTTGGATCAAGTTTTCTCTCACTTCGAGAAAATTGGCTAATTGTTCCTTTAGCTCAGAGTGTGGTGATGCTGCCCTTGTTGCACCAAATTCTGACTCCGGCGCGAAGAGGGTTGCATCCGGCAATATTGGAAGCGGCCGAATTAGATGGGGTTGGCAGTTTTGGTAGAACATGGTGGATTGAATTTCCCATTCTTCGAAGAAACATTACGACTGCACTAGGTTTTGGTGCTTTGGTTTCCTTAGGAGAATTCGGAGCAGCCAGTTTCTTAGCTTACGGAGATCAAGCAACACTTCCAGTTCTGATGTTTCGACTTGCTTCTAGACCCGGTTCAGGGAACTTCGAGATAGCTATGGCTGCCGCGTCCTTTTTCATTGCGATAACTGCTGTTGTGCTATTCCTAACTAACCGCGAAAATTCTCGCTATGAGTGAATCGATCCAAGAATATGCGATAGTGACTGGGGCCAGTAGTGGAATCGGTGCTGCAACCGCCAGGCTGTTGGCTAAGAACGGGTACCACGTTATCGCCGCTGCAAGGCGAATGGATCGTTTGAAAGAATTAGCCGAAGAAGATTCCAATATTGAAATCCATCATCTTGATGTTACCGATCAGGCAAGTGTGAATGATCTTGCAGCGAAGTTGGCGGGTAAACCAGTATCAGTTTTGGTGAACAATGCTGGAGGCGCTTTTGATTCGGCAACCGTGGCCGAGACAGACCCCGAAATCTGGAGCAAGACTTATGAAGTTAATGTCTTAGGTTCGCTGCGAATGGTTCGAGCGATGCTTCCGTTGATAAGGGAGCATGGAGGTGGGCATCTGGTTTTCGTATCTTCGACTGCTGGGCATTCGGTTTATGAAAAAGGCGGCAGTTATACATCGGCCAAGCATGCCGAAACCGCGTTGGCGCTCACGCTGCGACTCGAACTCAACGGCGAACCAATTCGGGTAACTGAGATTGCGCCAGGGATGGTAAAAACCGATGAGTTCGCCCTCAATCGCACTGGAGGAAATGCTGATGTCGCTGCGAAAGTTTATGAAGGGGTCGCCGAGCCCCTAGTAGCCGAGGATATTGCTGAAACTATTCGGTGGTGTGTGATGCTTCCTGGCCATATAAATATCGATTCATTGGTTGTTAGGCCGCTCGCTCAAGCCGCAAACCACAAGGTTCATCAAATAATTTAGTGCGCGCGCTCAGCTAAGAGTAGGTCAACCATCTGATGCGCAAGCATATCCATCGGCCATTCCGGGCTTGGTCGTCCGACTCCTAGAGCAATCACAAAGGAGCCCTTTTCCTGCGCTGAATCTCCACCATGTCCGCCTTCATCGACATGACCGTGATCGGTGGTGATGACAAGCAGCCATTTCTCGCCGAATTGGGCAACCCGATTATCGATGGCACCTTTAAGTTGCGCCAAGAAAGCGTCAATTCGGGAGATCGCTTCCAAATAAGGTTCGCCAAGAATTCCGTGGACATGCGCGGCTTCATCGGCACCACAAAAATACACGAAGCTCACATCTGGGCCGGCCTTATCAATTGCATAGATGCAAGCCTGGGCAATTTCGGCATCGACACTGTGGTAGCCGTGCGTTTCACCATCGCGTACAACGACCCGATGTTTGTAGGCCAATTGTTGCTCACGTCGCTGATGTATAACTGGACCTAGGCCGGAGGGATCAACCAGCGGTGGCCAGCCAGCGGCAGCGAAGGTGGTGGTGGTTTGGTCTTGATAAAAGGCGCGACTCAATAGATCTGGTCGGTGCAGCAATTGATGGCCAATAAAACGGTTGTCGACCACAGCATGTTCTGCATGAGTGGACCCGGTTAATAGGGTCGACCAGCCAGGACCTGAGTAGGTAGGGGCATCGACTTCGAATTCGGTAAAAAATGCTTTGCGTTTTAACTGTTGCAACTTTGGAGCTCGTCCCGACCCCAAGGCAGTGTTAAGAACGAGACCATCTATTCCAATAAGAAGGATTTTTGTTTTTTGGCTGGTGGCGGCTTCAGAAGACATTGAGGAATTCTAATCGCGTTGGGCTTTATTTCTGACCTAGGATTGCCGATATGAATTCATCAAAAAGCGCAACCATAGGGATCATCGCCGGCACTGGGTTTTATTCATTACCCGCGCTAGAAGGAGCGACGGCTCGCAAGGTAGAAACGGTATTCGGAGATGCGCTCCTGACCGCCGGTCACTGGAATGGTGTACCTATTGAATTCGTGACCCGCCACGGAGTGGACCACAGCGTTCCGCCAAGCCGCGTCAACTATCGAGCCAACATCATGGCTTTGAAAAATTTAGGCATCGAGAAGGTCATCGCGGTGAATGTCGTTGGCGGAGTCGATCCAACCTTGGCTCCAGGTGATCTTTCCCTCATTGATGATTTCATCGATTTTACTTCTGGTCGAGATGCCACTTTCTTTGATGGCATTCAACCAGGGGGCGTGCAACATGTGGATGTTGTAGGCGCCTACGACAAATCTATGCGGGATGTTTTGTCGACAGCGGCGCAGTCAGTCGGAATTCCTCTTCGCAAGACCGGCATTTATGCTGGATTCAATGGCCCGCGTTTTGAGACTCCGGCCGAAATTCGCCTGGCAGCTCTAGCCGGCGCAACCGTAGTTGGGATGACCGGCTGCCCAGAAGTAACGTTGGCAAAAGAAGCAGGTTTGAAGTACGCAGCGATAGCTTTGGTAGTTAATCCAGCGGCAGGAATCAGCGACGAGCCGATCACCATGGAGGAGATTGGTGCCTGTCTTAAAGCCGTAACCGGAAAAGTTATTGCGATTATTGATGCGGCCATTGCGAATTTCGCATAATGAAGAATGTAATTCTGAGGAATGCTCAGTACGCCCTCACCGTTAATTCCGCTGATGAAATACTGCGCAATGCCACGATAGTCATCGAAAATGGAATCATCGTTGCAATAAATCCTATTGATATTCCTGATTATGAAATATTTGATGCATCTGAACATCTCATTGCTCCGGGTTTGATAAACACCCATACGCATTTGGCAATGTCGTTGCTCCGTGGTTGGGCTGAAGGTGTGAACTTGGATGGATTTCTGGAGCGGGTGTGGGCGGCAGAAGGCGCCATTATGGATAAGGAAACATGCCAACTCGGAACAGAATTAGGTGCCGGAGAAGCTCTTCTATCCGGAACGACGACAACCTTGGATATGTACCTCCACCCTGATGCAACTCATACAGGTGCAGTCAAAGTCGGGCTGCGACACATATGCGGACCAATCTTCTTTGATTTTCCCGGTTTAGATGGTTTGGAATGGTCCGACAGAATTGCCTTTGCCAAGAAATGGCCGGAAATTTTTACCGAGATAGGCGGCGCACAAACTCCGATTTATTTTATGCCTCATAGCGTGTACACAGATTCAGCTGAGCACCTTACGGAAGTCGCAAACCTTGGACTGCAAATGGGAGCCAGAGTTCATCTACATGTATCGGAAACTGAGGCAGAGAACAAGATGTCTGCCAATACCCATGGAAAGACACCCACGGAAGTTGTTCGTGATACTGGAATATTGAAGTTACCAACGACTTACGGTCATGGGGTTCATCTCTCCGATAACGACATTGCAATTTCATTAGCCCACGGGGCCAGCGTTGCCCACTGTCCAGGTAGCAATTTAAAACTTGGCAGCGGCATTGCCGACATCAAGCATTATCAGGACTCTGGCCTAACAGTAGGACTAGGAACTGATGGATGTTCATCCAGTAATGATTTAGATATGTGGTCTGTGCTTCGCTTGGCCGCGCATATGGTGGCCTTGAAACATTCTCCCGCAGATGTGGATCTGGTAAAGATCATCCGGGCTGCGACGATTGAAGGAGCGAAAGCAGTAGGTTTAGAGAAAGTGGTGGGAAGTATTGAAATCGGTAAAGAAGCTGATCTGATTGCGATAGACCTTCGAGCCTTGCATCTAACCCCGATTCACAATGTCGCGGCCCTGTTGGTATTTGCTGCTGGACGAAACGATGTCAGCGATGTGTGGGTGGCGGGGGATCGAGTCGTGCGCGATCGAAAGCTCACCAAAATTGATGAAGCAGAATTACGAGATCGGGTAGCCAAACGTTTAGTTGTTTTGGATTCGCTCCGATGAAAAATCTGGACTCAAAAACCGCCGCCGAAATAATCGCCGATTTTGGATTGCAACCTTTGGAAGGTGAAGGCGGATATTTCGCTCCGCTCCAACGAGAACCCGAAGGAAATTCCATTTACTTTCTTTTAGCCCCCGGAGATTTTTCCGCATGGCACAGATTGAAAGAGCGAGAAACGTGGGTACTGCTTGCCGGTGATCCCGTTTCGCTGCACATAGTGGCGGATAACGGTAAGTTGAAGTATCAGGAGCATGTTCTTAGTCGCGATGGATCGGGATTAAGTCATAGTGTCAATCCTGGTGAGTGGATGGCAGCTGCCACTTCAGGCCGGTGGTCTCTTGTTCTCTGCTTTCTTGCACCAGCTTTTTCGGGAATGGAATTAGCAACTTCCCAACTTTTTCAATCATGGCAGGAATGCCTTCCTCAGATTCCGGAGTTAATTCATGAGAAATAGAACGGTACTGATCACTGGCGCTTCTGGGCATATCGGTTCGAATTTAGCTTCACATTTTTTAGAGAAAGAATGGAATGTCGTTGGAGTCGCTAATAATGCCACGCTGGAGCCGAAAGAACACTTGGCCGTAATTTCAACAGATTTCACCAAAATCGGTGCTGGTAAAGATCTGATTCTTAGTGCAGCCAATATTTTTGGAGCGATTGATTTAGTGATCAATAATGCCGCGCGACAAGATGTTGCGCTCCTTGAAGATGAGGATCCAAAACGAATTCATGATGTGATTCAGGTCAATCTTGGAGCCATTGCAGAAATTTATGCCGAAGTTGCCAGCGGAAAATATAAGACCGAATCCATCATTAATCTCAGTTCTATTGAAGCAATAGGTGCGCGTCCTGGTCATTCGATATATGGAAGCACAAAAGCCGCTATTGAAGCTTTAACGAAATCTGCGGCACAAGAGATTGCGCCAATCCGCAGCAATGCAATTCGGCTCGGTCTAATTTATCGAGAGGGAATAAATCAGGCTTGGCCAACTGGGGTGGCCGCCTGGCAGGGTAGAGCGCCCCTTCAGAGGTTGGGAACTGTTGACGATATCGCCCGTGCCATCGATTACCTGTGGGAGTCCACATGGACTACCGGTACGGTTCTAACCCTCGACGGCGGGATGAGTGTTTCCGCAAATTGGTGAGCATTAGCTGCCGAAGAGCTGGGTGCGCATGGCAAA